>JBBDHT010000074.1:0-13193 GCA_040880765.1 Acidimicrobiia bacterium
TTCGACGCCGACTATGGATAGATATGCGCTCTTTTCTTATGGCGGGGCAATCCCGTCGACTGCCGGTTGAATCAGCGGGGGAATCCGCTCAGGAGCCCCCCGGCCAAACCTTCCTCATACCCGTCGCCCGGGTGAGTGTTGGTCAACCCAAGGCGGTCCTAGTCCACCGGGTGACCGCATACATCTCTGCATTGGCACCAAAAGACTCCCGGTCGTGCTGATAATGCAACGATGACCGGAATCCTCGCTCTTCATCTGCTGGTGGCCAGCGCGATGCCGGTCCTTGGTCGCCGGCTCGGCAGGAGGGCTCTGCTGGTCGGCGCCCTGGCGCCGGCAGCTGCCTTCGTCTACGCCCTTTTTGCTGCGCCCGACGTGATCGCCGGTTCTCCGCTCATCTCGGAGAACAGCTGGGTGCCCGGCATGGGCCTGACGATTCGGTTCGCCCTCGATGGCTTTGCGCTGGTGATGGTTGGGATCGTCTCGTTTGTCGGGGTCCTGGTGCTCGTCTACGCCCGGGGTTATATGGGCGACGACAGAACGGCGGGGAGACTGGGTGCGTATCTGGTGGCCTTTGCCGGCTCGATGCTCGGCCTGGTCGTTGCCGATGACCTGCTGATGATCTTCGTCTTCTGGGAGTTGACCTCGATCACCTCCTACATGCTGATCGGGTTGGAGGATCATCGCGCTGAGGCTCGTTCCGCCGCGCTCCAGGCGCTGTTGGTCACCGGCCTCGGCGGACTGGTGATGCTCGGGGGCCTGGTGATCATCGGCCAGGCAGCCGGCACCACCACCCTTTCTTTGATCGTTGCCAACCCACCCGAAGGCCTTTTGGTCTCCGTCGGGGTCGCCCTGGTGCTGGTCGGCGCCTTCACCAAATCTGCTCAGGTGCCGTTTCATTTCTGGCTGCCGGGGGCGATGGCGGCACCGACTCCCGTCAGCGCCTATCTCCATTCGGCCACCATGGTGAAGGCCGGAGTGTTTCTGATCGCACGGCTGGCGCCGGCTTTTGCGATCACATTGGGGTACTGGAGGCCGGTGGTGGTCGGCGTCGGCTTGGTCACCATGCTTCTCGGGGGATACCGGGCCTTCAAACAGACCGATATGAAGCTGTTGCTCGCGTACGGGACCGTGTCTCAGCTCGGGTTCATGGTCGCCCTCTTCGGTGCGGGGGTCGCCAGACTGGCCGTGGCCGGGACCGTCCTTCTCATCGCGCACACACTTTTCAAAGCCGCCCTCTTCCTCATCACCGGTGTTGTCGACCATCAGTTCCATACCAGGGACATTCGCGAGTTGCACAATGTGGCGGGACGAATGCCCTGGTTGGCGACTGCGGCCGTGGTCGCTGCGGGATCGATGGCTGGGTTCCCTCTGCTGTTTGGTTTCGTTGCCAAGGAGGAGGCCCTGGCGGCGGCTCTCGATCCGGCGACGGGGACCGGGCTGCTCGTTGTCGTGGGACTGGTGGTTGGCTCGGCGCTTACCGTCGCCTACTCGATCCGTTTTGTCGTGGGCGGCTTCTTCTCCCCGGCCGAGAAGGCGCCGGAAGTCGGGGTCCTCCCTGCAAGCGGGTATGCCCTGAGCGCTCCCGTCGCGATTCTGACCGGGCTGACACTGCTCTTCGGGCTCATCCCCGGGCTACTCGACAACCTGGTGACCGCCGCCGACGATGCCCTGTATCCGGGCCTGGAGACAGTCCACCTTGCCGTATGGCACGGGTTCAACCCGGCGCTCGGTCTCTCTGTCGTTGTATTGGTCACCGGCTGGTTGTTGTGGAGCGTCCCGCGGCTCTGGGAGAGAGTCGGGCGGGTGACCGGGTCGGTGCCCGGCGCCAACCAGGTGTATAACCGCTCGCTCGTCGGTCTCAACTGGCTCGCTGACCGGGTGACGGGTGCGCTGCAGAGCGGGTCGCTTCCAATCTACATCGGGGTCATCCTCATCACGGTGATCGGTCTCGCCGGGCCCAACCTGGGCCAGGCCTGGTCGGTGCCGCCCGACCTGGCGTGGGCATTGAATCCCATGCAGGCGGGGGTCGTCGCCCTGGTCATTCTCGGAGCGATTGGAACCGCTCGGGCCGAAGACCGTCTTTCGGCGGTGCTCTGGTTGGGAACGGTCGGTTACGGAGTTGCGGTGCTCATGGTGATTCAGGGAGCACCCGACGTTGCCCTCACCCAGATGCTGGTCGAGACGATGCTGGTTGTGATCTTTGTCATGGTGCTACGGCATCTGCCCCGGCGGTTCGACAGGATGCCGTGGAGGGCACGTCAGGCAACAAGGGTCGCGATCGCAACCGGGGTAGGGGCCTTTGCCTCCCTTGCTGCGTTCATCGCCGCTGGGTCAGGGCCGGAGCGGGAGGTTTCCGAAGAGATGGTTCGTCTTGCTGTTCCGGAGGGTGGGGGAGCGAACGTAGTCAATGTCATCCTGACTGACTTCCGGGCGTTGGACACTCTCGGGGAGATCACTGTGGTTGCGGTGGCAGCCATGGGTGTGATGGCCCTGGTCCGGGCAGGTCGATCGAAGCAAGAAGACCTTGCTGATCTTGACGGGGCGACGGAATGAGGCAATTCGACTCGTTGATCCTCGATACCCTGGTCCGGACGATTGTCCGTCTCGCCCTCGTCTTCTCCCTGTTCCTGCTATTCACGGGTCAC
The DNA here is from genome assembly GCA_040880765.1 of Acidimicrobiia bacterium. GTDB lineage: Bacteria > Actinomycetota > Acidimicrobiia > Spongiisociales > ZC4RG35 > MA-ANB-1. Next base: position 2,646 of record JBBDHT010000074.1, read on the forward strand.
AATGCGCCGGGCGGCGGATTCGTCGGGGGATTGGTGGCGTCGATAGCGCTTGTGATCAGCTTCGTCTCCAGGGGCCCGGCGATCATCACCCGCTTCGGCCCTCTCACCCCGGAGATCATCCTCGGGGTTGGTTTGATGATTTCCGCCCTCACCGGCATCGGCGGGTGGATCTGGGGGGAGAGTTTTCTGGAAACCGCCAAAACAACGTTCACGTTGCCGGGGCTGGGTGAGGTGTCCTTCACCACCTCGCTGCCCTTCGACATCGGGGTCTACCTGGTTGTTTTCGGACTAGCCGGATCTGTGCTCGACTCCCTGGGCCGGGTCGAGGAGGAGGACAGTCAATGACCATCGTCCTGGTCCTGGTGATCGGAGTGCTTTTCGGCACAGGCTCATACTTGCTATTGCAGCGGAGCCTGAGCCGGATCGTCATCGGGTTGGCGATGCTCGGCCATGGCGCCAATCTCCTTCTGCTTCTGGCAGGAGGAGACGCGGGTCGCGCCCCAATTCTCGACGGGGCGGCGGTTGGCCCGGTGTCCGACCCCCTGCCCCAGGCGTTGGCGCTGACAGCAATCGTCATCTCGTTCGCTGCATCGGCATTCCTCCTGACTCTTTCATACCGGAGTTGGGCTTTGCGTAACACCGACGAGGTCGAAGACGATGTCGAGGACCGCCGCATTGCCCTGATAACCGAGCGTGCCCGGGCCCGGGAAAGACAAGAAGAGGAAGAGGCGGCCGATGCCGAACGATCCGGGGAGACCACGACGTGACGATTGTGGTCATCCCCCTGGTGTTGCCGCTGGTCGGCGCCGCACTGTCGCAGATTCTGCATCACCGACCCCGGATGCAGCGTGCCCTCGGTGTATCTGTGGCGACAGCCACACTTGTTGTCTCGGCGATCTTGTTGTGGATGGTCCGTTCCGGCGACGTCCTCACAAGTCGCATTGGTGGCTGGCCGGGGCCGCTGGGTATTGTCCTCGTCGCCGACCCGCTTTCGACGGTGATGCTGGTCGTGGCCGCCCTGATGGCCCTCGCCGTGATGGTCTACGCCATCGGCAGTCCCCGCACTGCTGACCAGACCGACTTCTTTCACCCGCTCTATCTCGTGATGCTCGCCGGAATCGCGATGTCGTTTCTCACCGCCGACCTGTTCAATCTCTTCGTCGGGTTCGAGGTCACTCTTACCGCCAGCTACGCCCTCATCACCCTCGGTGGCGCCAAGGACCAGGTGCGGCACGGTATGACCTACGTGGTCATCAGCCTGCTCGCCTCGATCTTGTTTATCACAGCAATCGCATTGACCTACGCAGCCACCGGAACCGTGAACATGGCCGACCTCGCTGTCGCAATGGAAGACATTGACCCGGGGTTGCGCTTGGCGCTCGGTGGGCTCTTCCTGGCGGTCTTTGGCGTCAAGGCAGCCATCTTTCCGCTGTTCTTCTGGCTTCCCGACTCGTATCCGACTGCGCCCGCCCCGATCACGGCCATCTTCGCCGGGCTCCTCACCAAGGTGGGGGTTTATGCGATCATCCGGACCCAGACGCTGCTGTTTCCATCGGACGGGCCATCAGGGCTGTTGTTGTTCCTCGGTGGGGCGACGATGGTGGTGGGTGTGCTCGGGGCTATCGCACACAACGATGTCAAGCGAATTCTCAGCTTTCACATCATCAGCCAGATCGGCTACATGATTTTCGGTGTTGCCCTGTTCACCGTGGTCGGGATTGCTGCGGCAGTCTTCTACATGGTCCACCACATCATTGTCAAGACGACGCTTTTTCTGGTCGGCGGTCTGATCGAAGAGACCACCGGGACCGGGGCGTTGAACCGCATGGGCGGACTGGTTCACTCTTCCCCGCTCCTCGCTGGCCTCTTCCTGCTCCCGGCTTTGTCTCTCGCCGGGATACCCCCTCTCTCAGGATTCGTCGCCAAGCTTTCGCTCGTACAGGCCGGCTTGGACGCCGGGACATACCTGACGGTTGCTGTTTCCCTCGCCGTGAGCCTGTTGACTCTGTTCTCGATGACCAAAATCTGGGCGGGGGTCTTTTGGGGCAAGCCGGACGATTACGACGAGGCCGATCCGACACCGAAGAGCACAAGGCAGCTTCCGCGTCTGATGGTTGGCTCGACAGCCGTCCTGGTGGTTGTGAGTCTTGCCTTCGTGGTCTTTGCCGGGAGCCTCTACGAGATCGGTCTCCGGGCCGGTGAGATCGCGGTTGACCCCTCTGACTACATAGCGGCGGTGCTCGCACCATGAGGCACTCGATTGCGATCGTGCTGGCATTGACCGTGGTCTGGATGGCGCTCTGGGAGTCGGCGTCGGTTGGCACCGTCCTCGCCGGCCTGGCCGTCGGCGGCGGCGTGCTCTGGACCATCCCGTCTCATCGAACCGGGGCTTGGTTCCGGCTCCGCCCGATCCGTGCCATCCGACTCATGGTCTACTTCACACGGGCCCTGGTCATGGCCACCGCCCTCGTTGCCTGGGAAGTTGCGACTCCGCAAAACCGAATCAACCAGGGCATCGTGAAGATACCGATGCTGGGGGAGTCGAAAGGGGTGGTGACGATCATCGCCAACATGATCTCGCTGACACCGGGAACTCTCACAATCGAGGTGCGCGAGGATCCGATGACCCTGTATGTGCATGTGCTTCACCTCCGCACAGTGGAGGAGGTGCGCCGGGAAGTCCGGAAGCTGGAGAGCCTGGTGATCGGCGCCTTTGGCAATGATCCGGCTCCCTCGGGGGAGGTGGAGCGATGAGCGCCGGGCCGGTGATTGCCCTTGCAGTGTTGTTGTTTGCTGCCTTGCTTCACGTCCTTCGCCTACTCCGACCAGGATCGATGGCAGACCGGATTATTGCCGTTGACACGTTGTTGGTGGTCATCACTTCTGGCCTGGCTGTGCTCGCTGCGGCGACCAGGGACGGAACCTACCTCGACCTTCTGGTCGTGGCAGCTCTGTTGGGCTTCGTGGGCACTGCATTGCTCAGCGGGCTGCTTCGGAAACGAGAGCGATGACGGTGGAACTGATTTCGGGGTTCCTGATGATCACCGGTGCACTGCTCGCGGCCTTGGCCGCGATAGGTCTCCACCGATTCGACAATGTGTTTGCCCGCATGCACGCCGCCACCAAGCCAGCCACCCTCGGGTTGGTGCTGATTGTCATCGGTGCCTCCTTTCAGCTTGCCGACACCGGGGACGCGGTCAAGCTGTTTCTCGTCGTGGTCTTTCAGTTCATCACCGCCCCGATCGCAGCCCACCTGGTCGGTCGCGCCGCATATCGCTCGGTGGTGGAGGTTGCGAAGACGATTTCTGTGGACGAACTGGCCGGGGATTCGATCGACGACGTCTCGCAAGGTTAGATCCGGCGGCTCAGGAGAACAGTCGGGCTCTCGCTACCCTTCCGGAGTGGTCTTCAGATGAGCGTCGTCGTCCCGGTCCTCGTTATTGCGGTGATGGTGGCGTTCAATGCGCTCTACGTCGCTGCCGAGTTCGCCACGGTGGGCTCTCGACGTTCCCGGGTTCAGGAGTCGGCTGCGGCTGGTAGCACACCTGCGGGACGGTTGTTGGTCATCCTCCAGGATCCGAAGCTGCTCGACAACTACGTGGCCGCGTGCCAGGTGGGAATCACGCTCAGCAGCCTTATCGCCGGAGCCTACGGCCAGGCACAATTGACCCCCCTTCTCGAGCCGGTGTTCGGCGCTGGGGGTAGAACCGTGGCGGTGCTGGTGGTCCTGGTGGCCATAACCGCGGTGCAGGTCATCCTCGGAGAGCTGCTGCCCAAGACTGCGGCCCTTCGATATCCGGAGCGTCTCGCAATGGCAACCCTGTTCCCGATGCAGGTGAGCCAGTGGTTGTTCCGTCCTCTGGTCAAGGTCTTCAACGGCTCGGCTTTCGCGTTGATGAAGCTCTGGCGGCTGAACATCGATCACTCTCACGCTCATGTCCATTCGCCCGAGGAGCTGGCCGGCCTGTACCGGGCGAGTGCGGCGGGAGGGCTCATCGACGCGGCCGAACGGGACATGCTGGCTGGCGTGCTGAACGTCGAGGATCGGCTCGTACGCGAGATCATGACACCCCGACTCCGTCTCGAGACCGTGGCAGAGAGCCTCACAGTGAGCGATGCCCTTTCCCTGATGGCGGGAAGTGCCCACTCGAGATTTCCGGTGACCGGCGATGACGCCGATGACGTCCTAGGGATCGTGCGCCTGCGCGACATTTTCAACAGCGCACAGGCGGATCCGTCCTCCCTGGTGTCTGCAATCACCCTCCCCGTCCTCGCAGTGGCTGAGGTGCTTACGGTGCCCCAGCTTTGGCGGAAACTTCGCGAGGAGGAACAGCATTGCGCCATTGTGGTGAACGAATACGGCTCGGTTGCCGGGATGATCACCCTCGAGGACGCCATCGAAGAGATCTTCGGTGAGCTTCAAGACGAATTCGACCTCGAAGATGAGCCCATCACGGTGGTCGATCGACGGGTATCAGTGCGCGGCGACGTGCTTATCGACGTGCTAAACGACCGATTCGAACTGGATATCCCATCGGAGGGGATCGACACCGTAGGGGGTCTGCTCTGGCATCGCCTGGCCCGCCGGCCTGTCGTAGGTGACGTGGTGACAGTTGAACCAGGCGCCATATCGATCCGTGTCGAATCTGCCGAAGGCCGTGTCATAAACCGTGCCAGCTTCGACCTACCCGAGGACGACCGATGATTCAGACCGTCATCCTCCCCATCGTCGTGGTCGTCGTGCTGGTCGGCATAAATGGGGTTTTTGTCGCTGCAGAGTTCGCGCTGGTCGGTTCGCGGCGCAGCCGACTCCAAACGCTCGCAGACGGGGGAAGCAAGCCGGCGCGATGGCTCGTCGGCGTTTTCGACGACCCCACAGGCAAAGACTCTTTCATCGCTGTCGCCCAACTTGGCATCACCCTGGCAAGTGTGGGCCTTGGGATGTACGGGGAACCGGCGGTTGCGTCGTGGCTATACGGCCCATTCGAGGGCTGGGGGCTGTCCAACGCGATGGCGCACACACTCGGGTTCATCGTGGCTCTGACCGCAATCACCTACCTGCACGTGGTATTCGGGGAGATGATCCCCAAGGCGCTTGCGTTGCAGGGCCCTGAGAAGGTGAGCATCCGGGTCAATCCGGTCATGCGAGCGTTCGGATTCGTATTCAAGCCGATGGTCTATGTCCTCAACGCCACCGCGTTTGCGCTGATGAGGCTGCTCCGCATCCCTGAGCCCGACCAGCGTCTCGCGCTGCACACGAGCGCCGAGCTTGCCATTGTGACCGACGAGGCTGCAGACAGTGGACAGCTCGGGAAGATGCAACGCGATCTCATCCATAACATCTTCGACCTCGACGAGAGACGAGCCGAAGAGCTGATGACGTCGCGCCCCCGGATCGAGTCGCTGGAAATGTCAGCTTCTCCCGAAGAGGTTTCCTCCAGGATCGCACAGTCGCGGAGGAGCCGTTATCCGATCATCGACGGGGGTCTCGACCAGGTCGTCGGCGTGCTTCACATCAAAGACTTTATCCGGGCGAAGGAGCAGGGCTCCTCACTGGACTTGAAAGAGCTCGCACGGCCATTGCCCACCGTGGCCGCCACCGCGACCGCCGAGCAGCTGCTCAATCGATTCAAACGCGACCAGACGCATGCGAGTCTCGTAGTTGACGAATACGGCAACACCCTCGGATTTGTGACCCTCGACGACATCATTGCCGAGGTGATGGACGACGAACTGGAAACCGAATCCGACCTGGCCGTCCGCCTCGACGACGGCACCTTGAGTCTCGACGGAGAAACCACACTCGCCGAGCTTCGCGATGACCACCAGCTCGAGTTCACTCATTCGGAGGTCACAACGCTCGCCGGGTTGGTTCTAGCGCAGCACGGCACGGTCCCGGAGGTAGGTGCTTCAGTCGAAGTTTCGGGCTACCACCTGGTCGTCGAGGAGATGGAGGGCCGGAAGATAACCAGGGTATTGGTTCGTCAGGTCGCGACGAGAGTGACTGATCGCGAAGTGGGGAATTGAATCCATGGAGAGGCGATGAAGCTGTGCGTGCGACGGGGAGGGCCCGGGCATAGACTCGATTGACGCACGCCAGGAGTTGGTGTTTCAAGCGAGGAGGTCTGCCACGGATAGCGAAGGCTCGCAAAGGTTGAAATTTCCGCGCTCATGGCTGCTGAGGTTCCGGAATGGGATCGCCAACCTCGCCACTATCGGGGTGAGCGAAAGCGACTCCGAGGACGAGAAGCTGCGTAAATCGGCGCTGACTCTCGTGGGGGCACTGATCCCGGTTGCCGCTGTCGTCTGGATTGTCACCTACAGCGTGTTGGGTCTCTACAGGTCGGCCGCCCTCCCATTCCTCTATCAGCTCGGGTCGGTTGCGAGCCTGCTGCTCCTATGGAGGACGAAGGACTTTGTCTCCTTCCGAAAGATTCAGCTTCTGCTGATTCTCGTCCTTCCGGTTCTCCTGCAATGGAGCCTCGGTGGCTTCGTGGCGTCATCAGGCGTAATGCTCTGGGGTTTTGTGGCCGTCCTGGGAGCAGCCGTCTTCGCGATTCGCCCCATCCGCTGGTTCATTGCTTTCCTGATGCTTGCGGTCCTCTCAGGGGTTATCGACCCCTTTCTCACGCCGGCGCCGGTCCCTGCCCCAGTCGCTGTGACCTTCTTCGTCCTCAATATCTGCTCCGTTTCGGGGATCGTCTATTTCATGCTCCGATACTTCATGCGTGGCTTGGAGGACGAACGCCAGAAATCGGAGCGGCTTCTGTTGAATGTTCTCCCCGCTGCCACGGCACGGCGGCTGAAGGCAGGCGAGGAACCGATCGCGGACCGGTTCGAGGATGCAGTCGTGGTCTTCGCCGATGTCGTCGATTTCACTCCGCTTTCGATGCATCTAGCTGCCGAGGATGTCGTCCGGCTTCTCGACAGTCTCTTCTCAGCATTCGACAGTCTCGCCGATCGTTGGGGGCTGGAAAAGATCAAGACCATCGGCGATGCGTACATGGCTGTGAGTGGTATTCCGGTACCGAGTTCGAACGCGCTCGAGTGTGCGGCTGAGATGGCTCTGGAGATGCAGCAGGAGGCGTCGAAGCTCACGAGGCCTTTGACGCTGCGAATCGGCCTTGATGTTGGCCCGGTGCTGGCTGGAGTCATCGGAAAGCGCAGATTTCTCTTTGACCTTTGGGGCGATACTGTCAACCGGGCAAGCAGAATGGAATCTCACGGGCTCCCGGGAACGATCCAGGTCACGGAGACAGTGCACGAGCGGCTCCATTACCGCTACGTCTTCGAACCGCGTGGACTCATCGAGGTGAAGGGGAATGGGACCATGTCGACTTACTTCATGGTTGGCAGGAAAGAAGGAATCGATGCGATTGCATTGCCGGGATCCTGAACCTGTGAATCATGATTTGGTGGTGAGGATTGGATAAGGGGCGGATGTGAAGGTGGACAAACTGAAACTCATGCGAATCGTGATGGCAATTGCTGCAGTTGCGTTGCTGGTGTCGGCCTGCGCTGCGGGAGTCAACCCCGAGCTGGGGACGAGCGCCCCGGACGGTGGCGTCGCAGGATTCTGGATGGGTTTGTGGCACGGGTTCATCGCCCCGGTCACTTTTGTCATCTCATTGTTCACCGACAGCGTGAGTTTGTACGAAGTCCACAACAGCGGCAACTGGTACGACTTTGGGTTCGTGCTGGGAGCAGGGATCCTTTTCGGTGGCGGGGGGTTGGGCAGTCGGAGAAAGTCCTAAACCAGGGCGCCGCATTGTGAGCGGCCCTGGCTGGCCCACTCCGCAACGGGTTGATTGTGGAGGAGTGGCTACTCCTCCACAATCAGTTCTGCGTACATACCGGCTACGAAGTGTGGTGCTCCACCTGCCACATCGGGTGGTCCACCCTCAGCTTCGGCGGCAGCTGCCATGTACTCAGCCGGGTCTGCCCCCGTAGGAATGGCGCAGATGATGGCATAACGCCCCGGTTCGTTGAGCTGGCCGGTCCCCTCGACAGCGACTCCCGCTTCGTCGGGCGGTGCGATCAAGACGGTGGTGACCAACGGAAAATAGGAAGCAAGGTCTCCGGGGGCACCGATCAGCTCTTCGACGGTCCGCTCCTCATCGTCGGGCAGCCGGATTGCCACCAGCTCGTGTAACTCGACGGAGCTGTCATTGATCAGCGTCACTGTGGTGCCCGCCGCCACCCGCTCGGGCAATCCAACGAATGCGAAATCGATAGCAGTGACTTCGACTTGCGCTGGTGCGGTAGTAGTCGAGGTGGTCGCCGGTGCGCTGGTAGTTGCGGCGTCGGCGCCGTCTCCGCATGCCGCCAAGAGGAGAAGCATTGCAATGGTGCCGGCAACTCTGCGCTTTCGCACCAGGGAGCGCTGGTCCGCCCGGGCTGTGGAATTCTTCATTTTCGATGGTTCTCCTTGGTTGTTGGGTGGGTTGCGTTTGGCGGTTATCTGCCGATGTCATCCGGCAGGGGCGCCGGGGGTGGTCCGACGATCTCGATGTCGTGCGCCGCGCAGACCTCTGCGACATGGGCGGGATCGATATAGGCGGGCTCGGGGAGAGTGGTCCGCTCGGTTGGCGAACCGAGAGCCGCCACCATTGCGTCGAAGCGGGGCGGCATGGTGTTGGAGGCTGTCACATTGACAAAGCGGGCTGTCTCCGACAGAACCTGGAACGTGTGCGGTTCCGCCCGCGGCAGGAGCGCAAGTGTGCCGGGCCCGCCTGTGATCTTCATTCCGCCGGTGCGGAACTCGAGTTCGCCATCGATGACGACGAAAAGCTCATCCTCGTGCTTATGGCGGTGCTCGGGCGGACCGAATCCGCGGGACGCCATGAACTCGACGACGCTCATCGAACCTGACGATCCGGTTGCGAACTTGATGGTGGCAAGGTGGTTGAGGAACTCGTAGTGCTTGCCCTCGCCGGGCGCGACCACGAGACTTTGTTCGAGTGCTTGTTCGATGCTCATGCGGCGATAGTGCCGCACAACCCTTTCGAAAACCTTAAGAGTGTGAGTCGAAGGGTCCTATGGTCACTCCGATCTCGGCCATCGTCTTCTGCCAGTGCTGGTGGGAGCGTCGCGCCTCTCCGATTTCTCCTCCAGCGACGAGGGATTCGACCACGAGGCGGTGTGCCTCGTTGTCATAGCGGTCAGCCTCGAGCAGGCGACGGCCCAGTGACACGGCGAGCAGTGGATCGCCCGAAGCGCGTTGTCGGTCCGCGAGGCGTCGCGCGGCCAGAACAAAGCGTGTTCGCGCTTCGTCGCGTGGACCAGCCGTCCAATCGTCGTAGCGGTCCTCGGGAAGAAACTCTCCTGAGTATGCGGCAACGACGGCCGCGTCGTCGGACGCCTTGTAGAGGCTCTCCAGGTCGGTGGAAACCTCGTCGAGATCGAGCCGCACCGTGTGCCGGTCAGCGACGATCCCCCCGCCCAGAACGCGTCTGATCGCTGAGAGCTGAACCGACAGCCGTGGACCGAGTACGCGCAGATCTGCTTCTTCCGGCCACAGGATGTCGAAGAGTTCCTCTCGGGTCACCGGCCACCCCCTGGCCGCCACCAGGCGTTTGAGCAACTGACGGGCAAGCCGTGATCCCCATGCCGAAGTGGGCAGGTCGGTTCCGTCGATCTCGACCGCAAACCGACCGAGGGTGACGATACGCACCGATTTTCCCGTCGCCCGTGTCGTGGTCCGCGGCTTGACTTCACCGGTGACGAACCGTTCCACTTCGGTCATCCATATATCGATGTCTCCGGCGTAGGCAAAATGGTCTTCGCCGTCGAGTTCGAGGAGTCGGGCCCCGGGGATGGAGTCCGCCAGCTCACGGCCGAGAGACAAGGGGATGATGCGCTCTCCCTTCCTGTGGATCACAAGCGTCGGCACATCGAGAGAGGGAAGAACCTCCCGAACATCCATTTCTGTAGCGAGGTCGAGCAGCTCTCGCAGAGAGTCGGTGGTCGCTGATTGGCGTTCGTACTTTTGGTGCCAGGTCCGATACTCCTGGTCGGCGGCCAACGATGGCGCAAACCTGTCGACGATCTGTGACTCGGGCGTTCCCCATTCACGGACCTGTCGTTCCCGGCGGATGATCCGCTCCTCCTCCGTGATCGGCGGGGCTAGACATGCTCCGGTCCCGTGGAGGATCAGGCTGTTGACCCGTTCCGGGTAGGTGGCGGCGAAGAGGATCGCCATCGGCCCGCCGTCGGATTGGACGAAGAGATGGGCTGACTCGATGTCGGCATCATCCATGACCCGCTGGACGTCGTCGACTCGTTCGTCGATCCCGGGAATCTCGCTGCGACGGTCGGAAGCTCCAGTGCCCCGCTTGTCGAAGTGGAGGTAGCGGCTGAAAGTGCCGAACCGGTCCAGCATTCGTTGGATATACGGGGACTCCCATGCCATCTCGATGTTCTGTGCGAGGGGAGGGATGGCGACCATGGCCGGACCGTCACCCCATATTTGCCAAGCGAGACGCGCTCCCCGCGCCTGGGCGAACCGAATTGGAGATTTATCTGTCTGCATGTTCCGTTCTCCAGGCG
>JBBDHT010000075.1:0-13145 GCA_040880765.1 Acidimicrobiia bacterium
ACTCACCCAACCGATAGCCAACGCCCCACACGGTTTCGATCGGGATGCCCTCGATCTTCTTTCTTAGTTGGCGGATGTGGACGTCGACGGTCCTGGTTTCCCCGAAATACTCATATCCCCAGACCGTCTCCAGGATCCTGCTTCGACTCAATGCAATGCCCGGGTGCTCGGCGAGAAACCAGAGCAGGTCGAACTCTCGGGCTGTGGGAACGACCTTTTCTCCCGAAGGGGTGGTGACGGTTCGCTTGCCACCATCGATCTCATATCCGGCCACCTCCAGTATTCGCGGTTTCTGCAGGGGCTCTTCGGAGCGACGCAGCACAGCCTTGACTCTGGCCATCAGCTCCCGCGGCGAGAAAGGCTTGGTGATGTAATCGTCGGCGCCCATCTCGAGGCCCAGCACCTTGTCGATCTCGCTGTCCCTGGCGGTGAGCATTAGCACCGGCACCTGGGTGAACTCCCGCATCCGCCTGCAAGCCTCCACGCCGTCGATGCCGGACAGGTTGAGATCGAGAAGGACCACCGATACAGGACGGATGCGCAGTCGCTCGATGGCTTCTTCTCCGGTAAGTGCATGCAGAAACCTGAACCCGTCGCGTTCGAAAAACCCGCGCAGCATGTCTGCAATCGAATCGTCATCCTCGACAAGTAGCACAGAGCGGGTTGGTCCGGACACCGGCACAGTCTGCCCTAACAATTGTTAAGAATTGGTGAAGACCTGCTCAGATTTCTGTGGGATTTCCCTCACGATGGTCTCTACCCCTCCGGCGTCGATGCGGTCACCGGGCTCAACCTCCCGCCAGACCAGGGCAAGTCCTTTCTTCTCCGACACCGTGGTGACGGTTCCCACTTCTCTGTCACCCGAGCTCAATCCGGTCCCGCCCGCCACAGGTGAGTCGAACTCCAGGATCCGGAGATGGCGGTTGACCCGTCCGCCTCTCGAATCGAGCCGGGCTACGAGCTCCTGGCCGAGGAAGCAGCCCTTGTCAAACGAGATCGAACCCGGGACCAGTCCTGTCTCCTGGGGGATGGTCTTCTCATCGACGTCCAACCCCATGATCGGCTCTCCGGATTCGATACGGGCGAGCGTGTAGTCCTCCGCAGAGAGTTGAGGGAGGTCGGGAGCGCTCCCCCCGATCTGCAGGGTCCGGGGCAGGTTCTCCCACGAGATATCGGCAACGGTCCTCTCGCCATCGACGATCCACGTTCCGGGGTCGACCGTGCGCTCACCAACGCTCAGATAGATGTCCCTTTCCTCCTTCGAGATCTCGACGTCCACCCTGATCCGGTAACGGTTGAGTGTGTCCATCAGCTCGTCTCCCCGACCGTCTTCGGTGACCAGACCCACCCCATCGTCGTCACGGAGAACCCACAGGATGAACTGGAGCTTCCCCTGAGGTCCGAGTAGCAACGACCTGGTTACCGTCCCTGAATCGAGTGTCCCGATCTCCTGGCTGATTAGATCGTTGAGGAATTTGATCGCGTCGCTGCCGCGAAACCAGACTAGATCCGGGGCGGGGGCAAGACTGGGCTCCATCAAACCGAGGATAGGTCCCTGAGGAATGGAACCGATTCGAACCATCGCACGATGAGCGCCGAAAGGTCTCCAACCCGGCCGGTGACCATCAGCACCCCGAAACCGGCGAGAACCAGGCCCGAGGCGATGTTGATCCGGCGCAGATAGGGCTTGAGCTTCCCGAACAACTTGAACAGGCCGAGCCCGGAGAGCAGGAACGGGACTCCGAGACCGAGCGAGTACGAAACCAGGAGCCCGATGCCCTCGGGGAGCGAACCCCGGGTTCCGGCAGTTGTCAAAATGACAGTCAGCACCGGGCCGATGCATGGTGTCCATCCGAAGGCAAAGGCCGCCCCCATCACCGGCGGCGCCCACTTCCCCAACCGGGAAGGACGGACGTCGACCCGTCGGTCCTGATTGAAGGTGGCCAGGAAACCGCGGTTCGAGATTGCCATAGCGACCATGAGCAGTCCGAAGACGATGATGATCACCCCGGCGATACGCTCGAAGGTCCCGAGATTCCGGGTCAGGGTGTTGCCCAGGCTGGTGGCGGCCGCCCCGAGCACCGCAAACACCATTGTGAAACCCGCGATGAACAGCAGTATGACCCGCAGCATCCGCCCCGTGGACACCTCGCCCTGCTCGATCTCGCCGGTGGAATATCCGGACATCATCGACAGATAGCCGGGAAGGAGGGGAAGCACACAGGGCGAAACGAAGGAGATAACACCGGCGCCGAAGGCGATCACCAGCTGGATTACATATGTTGCCGAATCGACGCTTTCGAACATTGACCGTGTACAACCTGGTTCGGGACCCCGATCTTCCCATAGCCGGGATACATACGAGATAAACCGGGCTCTGTTGCAGGCCCGAAACCCAAGCTGGCTTCTACGCTGGCCGCGATGCCGTCGAGATTGCGCAATCTGCTCGAGCCTTTCCTCCCTGTGGGCAGATTCGATCGCAATGCGCGGCTTCTGGTGGCGATCATGTGGCTTGCCGGGCTAATCCAGGGTTTCGCCCAGTCGCAGGCGTCGACGACACTGCCGTTCACCCGGGTTGGCCTCGGCCTCAGCGAAGGCGAGATGAGCCTCCTCCTCGGCTTTACCCGGCTGGCTGCCTTTGGCGCCCTCCCTTTCGGGTGGTTCGGCGATCATGTGGGGAGAAAGAAGCCGTTCCTCTGGGCTCTCATCCTCGTCCTCGGCGGCGGTACGATCGCCGGACTCGTGCTCGAGGGATGGCAGTTCGGTGTTGCTCAGGGGATCCTGCGAATCGGGACAACAGCCGCCAGCGGCCTGGCAATCGTGATCATCGCCGAGCAGGTCCCGGCCAACATCAGGGCATACTCGATTTCCTTTTACGGAGCGGCCGTGTCACTCGGGGCGGGCATCTCGCTGATGACCCTCCCGCTCGCCGATGGTGGCCCCGACTCATGGCGGATCCCACACGTTCTCATCGGGGTCGGCTTCCTCGCGCTCCCGCTCCTGGTCAAGAACGTCCCGGAGAGTGAGTTGTTCGTCCGTTCCAGCCACGACGGACACTGGCGAGAGTTGACCCTGGGGGTTCACGCCCGCATCTTCTGGGCTGTCGGCGTGATTGGATTTCTCGCCTCGGCCTTCTCCTCGGTGGCCCTCGCCTTCTCCACCGGACGGCTGATCGAAGGAGTCGGGTTGAGTACCGGAGACACAGTGCTCATCAGCCTGCTCGGCGGCACCGTCGGCGGTGTGGGGTTCTTTGTCGGTGGCCACCTCGCCGATGCGTGGGGGCGGAGACTGACCACAGTTATGAGCCTCCTCTTCGCCCTCGTCGGTGGAATCCTCCTCTATAACACCACGAACGTCCCCATGATCATCCTGGCCGTGCTCCTCAGCTCGTTCGGTACTTTCGCATTCGTCCCGGCGGGCGGTAGCCACCGGGCCGAATTGTTCCCGACCCGACTCCGGTCGAGTGCGACGACCGCAGCATCGAACTTCGCAATAATCGGATCCGCCCTGGGCCTCATCAGCGGCGTTTACACGATTGACAGGTTCGGGCTCTCCGCAACCGTCACGACGCTCGGTTTGGGAATGGTTCTCGCCGCAATTCTCACAATGACTCTCCCCGAGACGAGGGGTCAGGACCTGAGCGCTCCTGTGACCGACCTGGGGTAGGCAAAGGCAAAGACAGCCAGTCTCACGACCATCATCGCTGTAATCGCCCACCAGATTCCGGTGAGCGAATCACCGAGGCTGGTGAAGAGCATGAGGCCGACGGCTACTGCTGCTCCCGAAGCTGTCGACGCTACGAGCACGCCAAGGGCGAGCAACCCCAGAAAGATCCCGTCGGCGACGAACAGCGGCGCGGCTACCGGCTGCATCAACGCAGCAACTCCCCCGGCATCAACGGCGAGCTCACTGACGGAAGGGTCGGACGCGAGGACGCCAAGTAGCCCGCGTCCCAGCCAGAAAGCGACCAGGAGTAACCCGCCGATGCCCACACCCCATCCAGCCAAACGGCCAGTGATGGCATTGACCAGTCCTCTGTCGGCTTTTCCGACTGCCTCTCCGACCATCACCTGACCCGCAATAGCAAAGGCGTCGGCGGCCATCGAGGCCAGAAGCCACACCTGGACCACAATCTGGTGGGCAGCGATCTGCTCCGCTCCCAGCCGGGTCGCTTTCCCGGCGGCCACGGTCAGCGCGATGAGAATGGCTGCTGTTCGCATCGAGACAAGGATCCCGTTGCGGCCGAGGGCGAGGAGGCTCGGAAGAGACGCTCTGATGCTCTCATGCCTGGCCAGCATCTCCCTTCGGGAGAGCATGCGAATGAATATCGCCGCTCCCATCCACTGGGCGATGACGGTGGCGATGGCCGCCCCCTGCAGGCCCCATCCGGCGCCGAAGATCAGAATCGGGTCGAGGACCAGATTCACCCCGTTGACTACGGCGGCGACCAGCAACGGGGAACGGGTGTCGTGATATCCGCGAAAGGCACCGTGCCCGGCCAGCACGATCAACACCGCAGGGGTTGCGATGGCCCTGATCCGCAGATAGTCGACCGCCGGGCCAGACACAGAGGCATCAGCGCCCATCAGTCCAACGAACAGCGGGGCGAGGACCACGAGGGCCAACGAGACCAGAACACCCAGGCCGACGGCGAGCACCAGCGCGTCTCCTACCCACTTTTTCGCTCCTTCGGAATCACCCCTTCCCAGTGCCTGCGCCACGAGGGGGGTTGTTACATAAGCGAGGAAGTTGAAGCCGAAGAAGGCAAACCCCAGAATCGCGGTGTCTACACCGAGGGCCGCGAGCTGGGTGACGCCAAGCCGGGCCACAAATGCGGTGTCGGCGAGCGTCAGCAACGGATCGATGGCCAGGGCCCCCAACGCCGGCACGGCCAACCTGAGTATCGGCCGGTTCACTTCGTGTCCGCCGCAGCCACCTCGACCCGCTCGGGCCACTCGCACAACGTGAATAACTCACAGTTCCCGCAGTCCGGTCGCTGTGCACCACATGTGTCCCGGCCGAACTGAATGAAGCGCATCGAGATTCCCGACCAATCCGACTTCGGGTAAAGAGCCATCAGATCACGCTCGATTTTGTCCGGTTTCGCCTCCCGGGTCAGGCCGAGTCTGCGGGCAACCCTGTTGACATGGGTATCGACAGCTATCGCCGGAATGTCCCAGACCTCGGCCAGGACCACACTTGCCGTCTTTCGCCCTACGCCGGGAAGCTTCACCAATTGTTCCAGCTCGGCCGGCACCTCATTGTCGAAGAGATCGATTACACCGCGGGAAAGCTCGATTATCGACCTGGTCTTCTGACGAAAGAAGCCTGTCGAGTAGACGATCTTCTCGACATCTTCGGGGTTCGCCTCGGCCAACGCCTCGGCGTCCGGGTAGGCGTTGAAGAGCACCGGTGCGACCTTGTTCACGTTCTCATCTGTCGTCTGGGCGGAGAGGGCGGTCACCACCAACAGTTGCCACACATTTTCGTAGTCGAGGGCCGTGCGGATGCGGGGGTATCGGGCCTTCAGCCTGTTGAGCACGGCGCGCGCCTTGCCCCGTTCTGTGGCGGATGGGGTGGTTCCGTCGGATCGGGTTCCTGGCATGACGGAGGCATAGTATGCGGAAGCAAACCCCTAACCTCCCCGCCTTCGTGCGACTCTCACCTGAATTCAAAGCTATCTCCGCCCTGATTCTTGCCTCATTCTTGTTCGGGGCCACCTTCGTGATCGTCAAGTCGGCGATCGCTTCGATCGGGCCCATCTCCTTCGTAGCGTGGAGGTTCGTCCTCGGGGCTTTCGTACTGCTCGTGATCACCGTCCCGCGGGGAAAGCAGATCTGGCGTGACGGTTCGATCGCCGGGATTGCGCTATTCGCCGGGTACGCCCTCCAGACGGGAGGGCTCGCCTTCACCAGCGCGACCAACTCGGCTCTCATCACTGGGCTGTTCGTTGTGCTCACCCCGTTCCTGGCCGCTGCCTTCCACCGCTATCGCCCCTCGCCGTGGTCGGTCGGGGCCGCAGTCATTGCCTTCGTCGGGTTGTTCCTCGTGACGGGAGCAGAAAACCTCAGCCTGGGAGGAGGAGACCTGCTCACACTCGGTTGTGCACTGGCTTTCGCGGTGCACGTCGTGGCCCTGTCGATATTCGCCCCGCGCCACCCCGTAATACCGTTGACCGCAGTCCAACTGACGATCGTGGCGCTTGGCTCCATTCCTCTCGCGGCTCTTCTCGACGGCTTTGCCTGGCCGGCGAGATCGGTCTGGCCGGCCATCATCGTCACCGGTCTTGCCGTCAGTGTGGGAGCGTATGTTCTGCAGGCATGGGCTCAGAATGTCGTCGGGGCCTCGACCACGGCGGTTGTCCTCGCCCTAGAACCGGCTTTTGGGGTCGCAACCGCGTGGGTGGTGCTCGACGACAGGCTCGACCTCAGGGGCTGGGTGGGGGCCACGATGATCCTGGTTGCGATCGTCGTTGTGATCCGGCGCCAGAAGGATCCGGCCTCTATTCAGGCCGAGGCGGTGACTCCGGCACATTGACCTGGAACGATTCGGCTTGAAGGCGCCTAGCGAGTTTCATCACACCCCGAATCGCCACAATCACCAGGAACAGGCCGACGGCCAGGATGACAAGGAGCTCGAACGGCGTTGTGTAGGGGTTGTCGCATGCCTCGAGGCCACCCGGGCACAACCCCCAGCCGGTTCCTCCGCCGACCAGATCGAGCATGACGAGGATCGGGACCACCGCGATGCCGATGGCTGCGACGACGAGCAACACTATCGCAATTCTCACAAACCACATGAACACAACAACGAGACGGTACCCGGAGCTAGTTCCTTTCCGGCATACAATCGCCGATCAATGTCCAACTACCACCAGGAAGAGTTCACACCGGAGGAGACATCGGTCCTGAACCGGTTTGTGACCAACACCGACCTTCCCGTGTTCGGTCTGATAAACCTGCCCGAGGTGGTCAAAGGCGCCCTGTTCGCCCGCTACTCGCGTTCGGCGAAGTCGTTGCGGCGGCTCCTCCTCGACGAATTCATCAACGATGAAGACACAGGCATCGAGGCCCTTGCACTCGACCTCGAGGACGACCCCATGGTTGCGATGCGACGAGCCGAGGAGCTCTACAAGCGAGTCTTCTTTGAGTATGGCGACGACTCCGTCGCCCAACTGGGAGGGGCTCACCTGGCATGTGAACAAGCCTCGAACCTCCTGACCAAGGTGCTGGAGTGGGGCCGGTTGGCCGCATATCTCGAGCAGTCGACGCGGTACATCCGTTACGACGCCAAACTCGGCAACCGTTACCGCTATTTCACGCCACCGGAAATCGCCGGCAGCAAGCACGCAGGGCGTTATCGCAAGCACATGGAGCATGTCTTCGATGAGTACTCGAGCCTCGTTGCCGACATGATCGGCATCTTCGAAGGACGACATCCCCGGGCCGAGACCGACTCGAAGATGATGTACAACGCCACCATTCGCGCCAAGGCGTGCGATACCGTCCGCGGCCTGCTCCCGGTTTCGACGACATCGAACGTCGGCATCTACGCCACCGGGCAGGCCTACGAGATGGCGCTGGTCCGGATGCAGGCCAGCCCCCTAGAAGAAGTCCGCAACTACGGCGAAATGATGCTCACCGAACTCCGCAAGATCATCCCGTCGTTTCTCACCAGGGTCGACCTTCCGGACCGTGGTGTCGCCTGGGCGGGGTACCTCGAAGGGGTTCGGAGCGAACTCGAGGAGCTTGCGTCCGATCTCCGCGAGCCCAACGACACCGGGGCTTCGGTGACCCTCACCGACTGGGACCCGGATGCCGAGACCAAGATCGCAGCAGCTGCGCTCTATGCCGTCTCGGAGCTCCCGGATGCCACCCTCCAGGAGATGGCTTCCGCGATGAGCCCGGCTGAGAAGGCCCAGATCGTTGCGGCAATGCTGGGAGATCGGAAGAACCGCCGCCACAGGCCCGGGCGGGCAATGGAACGCACGACCTACCGGTTCGACGTTCGCTGTGACATCGGGGCGTTCCGCGACCTGCAGCGACATCGTCTAATGACCCTGGAGTGGCAAAAGTTCTCCACCCGCATCGGATACGACCTGCCATCAGACATCGAAGAACTCGGCTATGCGGGCCGTTGGACCGGAGTGATGGACTCGGCGGGAGAGCTCTACGAGAAATTGCGCGATGATCTCGGGGCCGATGTCGCCCAGTACGTGGTCCCGTTCGCGTACAACGTCAGATTTGTCATGGAGATGAACCCGAGGCAGGCCTTCCACCTCATCGAGCTCCGCTCCCAACCCGCAGGTCATCCGGCATACCGCAGGGTCGCCCATGAGATGCATGCGGCAATCCGCGAGGTGGCAAACCATCACCTGATCGCCGACGCGATGACATTTGTCGACTACTCCGACGTCGACCTCGAACGCCTCGAGTCCGAGCGAAAGACAGAACAGAAGCGAAGGCTCCTCTAAACCGCCACTAACGTCGAGTTATGGCTCAATTTGATGTGGACAAGATGATCGAGCGGTTCGGGCGACGGGCTGACGCCGTGAAGGATCGACCGCTCCCGCCGGTTGCCGGCGAGGAGCGCAAGAAGTTCGTCCAGCAGGCCGAAACCGACTACACCGACTTCCTCCTGATCTCAAAGGCGGCCTGGTCCGTCGAAGATGGGAACCTGGTTCTCACGATCCCTCTCAAAGCTCCGGACTGAGGCGGTGCTCGACAAGCGGCTTCTGCTCGTTTCGGGCAAGGGAGGCGTCGGCAAATCAGCGGTGTCGGCCGCTCTCGCCCAGCTTGCAACAAGACAGGGCAAACGGGTCCTTCTCATCGATATGGGTGAGTCGGCCGGACTGACCGCACACCTCGGCATCAGTGAGCTGGAGTTCACGCCGCGTGAGGTCCGCACCGACCTTTTCGCCATGAGGATGGTTCGCTCCGATGCCCTCATCGAATACCTGACTCTCCAGCTGTCGCTCAGAGGACTCAAGACCCTCGGACCTCTAGCACGCGCCTTCGATGCCCTGGCCACAGCCGCTCCGGCCGTGCGTGAGATCATCTCGATCGGAAAGGTCCTGTGGGAGGTGCGGGAACGACACTGGGACCTGGTCGTCGCCGACGCCCCGCCCACCGGTCAGATCGGCTCGTATCTGCGCGCCCCCCTGTCGATCGCGGAGCTGGTCCCGACAGGACGTATCCAGAGGCAGGCGGCCTGGATGGGCAGCACCTTGAGCAACCGGGATCTAACCGCTCTGGTGCTGGTGAACCTGGCGGAAGAGTTACCAACCACCGAAACAGCTCAAACGCTCGAATGGCTCGAGCAGAACGATCTGGTCGGTCCACCGACGATTGTCACCAACAGACTGGTGGACGAACTTGTCACCGCCCCTTCAGGCACGGGGCCGGTGCGAGATGCTGCGATCCATCACCAGGCTGTCTATTCAGAGCAGCAACGTTGGCTTGGCCGGCTGCCACCCGACATCACACTTCCCTACCTGTTCGGCCTGCTCACACCCAGCGAAGTCGCGGCGCGTCTCTCCGACGAGTTCGAGGAGCGTCTGTGACCGCCGCACTTCTCGTCACAGGCGCCGGCGGTGTCGGCAAGACGACTGTCTCCGCGGCACTCGGGGTCACTGCAGCGCGCTCGGGGAAACGGACACTGGTGCTCACCGTAGACCCGGCCCGCCGCCTCGCTTCGGCCCTTGGTGTCGGTGACGAGTTGGGATCGGAGCCACAGCCCCATTCTGAGGAGCCGAATCTCTGGGCGGCGATGCTCGATTCGTCCCTCTCGTGGCGGTCGGTGGCCACCAAACACGCCGACCCCGAAGTGGCCGGGCGCCTGGTCAACAACGAGTTCTTTCTGGCTGCCAGCGAGCATTTCCCGGCATCCCAGTCCTATGCAGCGGCGGACCAGGCAGCCACCTTCGTCGAAGCTGGGGCCTGGGACCTCGTGGTGATCGACACTCCGCCCTCTGCCGGCGGTATCGACTTCTTCACCGCTCCGGCCCAGATGGCCGACCTGGTCGGGGGAAGGCTGCTCAGATGGCTCACCGGCGGGCCCCTTCCGGGTCGTTTCCTCTACCGGAGGGCGGGGAGGCCCATGCTTCGGATTGCCGACTCGATACTCGGCAACGATCTCCTGGAACGTGTTGCCGAATTTCTCCTCGACCTGCGCACGACATACGACGGTGTCGCAGATCGGGGAAGACAGATCGAGGCTCTGATGGGGCGGGCGACGATCCTCGTGGTGACTACCGCCGATCCGGCCCCGATCACGGAGGCGGCGCGCTTCTATCGGGAACTTCCCGAGGTAGGCGGGACCCCGGCAGCGGTGATCTTCAACCGGACTCTCCCCGATGACTGGATCGGGTTCGAGCCGCCTGGAAACGTGGATCGGGAGTTGGCGGAGAATCTTGCCCGCTGGGGGGCGGAGAGTCTTCGGCAGAGCGACGCCCGCGCCGAGTTTGCCGCAGTCAACCGGGCTGAGGTGGCGACGATTCCATGGATGCCCGAACCTCCCACAGATCTCGACGGTCTCGCTCTGCTGATCGAAAGGGCCGGGTCGCTTCCCTCCGGTCTCCTGGAGCCCACGTAAGCTGATGCCATGACCGGCTCGGCTGCATTCTTCGATCTCGATCGGACTCTGATATCCGGCAGCTCGGCGATGCCCATCGGGATCGAGGCCTGGAGACAGGGATTCGCCGGCAACAAAGAGGTGATGTCGTGGGTGGCATCCGCCCTCACGTTCATGATCCTCGGCGACAAAGGTGAGTCATCCGATGAGACGAAAACCGCTTTCCTCTCTCGTGTCGAGGGTGCCCCGGCCGACGCTCTCGACCCCCTCGGGGCGGCAGTTCTACCCCGGCTGGTCTCTCAGGTGCGACCCGAGTCGAAGAAGTTGTTGAAGATGCACAAGGAAGCGGGCCGCGATACCTGGATCGTCTCGGCATCCCCGTCGGTTGTCGTCGAGCCGCTGGCAGCGTCGCTGGGAATGACCGGGGGGCTGGGCACCCGGGGCCGGATTGTCGATGGCCACTACACCGGCGAACTGGATGGACCGTTCATGTATGGGCCGGGAAAGGCCGAGACCATCGAAAAGTTGGCAGCCGAGCGGGGTTACGATCTCGAGCGCTGCTACGCCTACTCGGACTCGGTGTCCGACCTCCCAATGATGGAGCTCGTCGGCCATCCCGTTGCGGTGAATCCCGACGGCGCTCTCAATGACATCGCCCACGAACGGGGTTGGCCGGTGGTTATCTTCGCCCGCAAGACCAAGCGAGCAGTCGCCATCAGCTCCCTCGGCGCAGGCGGGGTCACGTTGGCTGTGACCGCCTACCTCCTCGGGAGACGTCACGGCAGGTCATCGACCTTGGTCGAAGTCGCGTCACGGACGTTGCGGCGCGGCCAGTGATCTATCGGATGGGCCACTAACCGTCAGATAATTGCGCTCGGGCCGAGCAGCTCTTTGAGCTCGGCGAGCAACGCCGAGCGGGGCTCTACCTTGTGGGAGTCACTGAGGCGCATCACCTTCTCCGAGCCGTTATTGGTCATGTGGAGGAATACGCCGGCAGAGCCCGGGTGGTTGGAAAGGATGGCCTTGAGCTCGGAGACCACTTCGGGGGTCAGCCTTCCCGCCGGGACCCGGAGCCTGATCGTCGAATCGTCCCGAATCTCGAGCTCTTTGATCTCCCTGGCCACGAACTTGACGTCGTCGCCGCGGTTGTCGATATGCCCGCTAATCAAGAGAACGGCGTCTTCGATGATCATGTGCCCGTGCTCCTTGACGGTGCGTGGGAAGGCGAGGACTTCCACCGAGCCCTCTAACCCTTCGAGTTGAAAGAAGATCATCGGGTCGCCGTTCTTGGTCCAGCGCCGGGTGATCGCCCCGACTATCCCCCCGATTGTCGCCTTCGATTTGTCGGCATGGTCGGCAAGGTCGGGAAGTGCGACGGTGGTCGCTGCCTCCAGGGATGGGCCAACCGCAAGCAGCGGGTGATCCGACACATAGAGCCCGAGCATCTCCTTTTCGAAGCCAAGTTTGATCTTCTGGTCCCAGCGCTGATCGGGCACTTCGAAATTTCGTGCCGATTCGTCACTTCCGGCCTCGGCGAACAGCGAGTACTGGCCCATCTCCTCGTTGCGGCGGCGTTCCAGTGTCGCATCGAGAATCTGCTCATGTACCAGCATCAAGCCTTTGCGGGGCTGGCCGACACCGTCGAACGCACCTGCCTTGATCAACGATTCGACGCCTCGTTTGTTCAGGGCCGACGGGTCCACCCTGTTCACAAAATCGACGAATGACTCAAATGGCCCATCCTGGCGGGCCTCGACGATCTTCTCGACAGCCGCCTCTCCGACGTTGCGGATCGCCGAGAGGCCGAAGCGGATACGGCCCTGATGAACGGTGAAGTCGGAGAACGACTCGTTGATGTCCGGCACCAGCACCTCGATCGAATGCTGGCGGCAGTCGTTGAGATAGATCGCGGTGCGATCCTTGTTCGACTTGGTGGCGGTGAGCAGGGCCGCCAGGTACTCGGCGGGGTGGTGCGCCTTGAGATAGGCCGTCTGGTAAGCGACGTAGCCGTAACCGGCGCTGTGCGATTTGTTAAAGCCGTAACCGGCGAAGTGGCCGATCAGTTGGAATATCTCCTGCCCAACCTGCTCGCTGTGTCCTTGTGATACACAACCGGCGACGAACTTCTCCTCTTCGGCGGCCATCACCGACTTGATCTTCTTTCCCATCGCCTTGCGAAACTGCTCGGCATCCGCCATCGAGTAGCCCGCCATCTTCTGGGCGACCTGCATCACCTGTTCCTGGTACACCATGATCTGATAGGTGTCGGCCAGGATGTCGGTCACCTCGGGGTGGAGGTCTTCGATCTCGATCCGCCCGTTCTTCCGGTCGGCGTAGAGAGTGTGCATCTTTGCCCCCATCGGCCCCGGCCGGTAAAGGGCAACCAGTGCGATCACGTCGTTGAACGAATCGGGCTGGAGGGAGCGGATCAGAGACCGCATAGCGGTGCCTTCCAGCTGGAAAACCCCGATCGTGTCGGCAGAGCGGAGCAGCTCGAAAGTTTTCTCGTCATCGAGCGGAATGTTGTCGATGTCCGGTCGGACTCCGGATGACTGCTCGACAAGCTCGAGGCA
>JBBDHT010000076.1:0-2305 GCA_040880765.1 Acidimicrobiia bacterium
CCGCCTCGGATTCCCCAACTCCTTTGAGGCGATGTGGACCGGCACCCTGCTCACAATCGCATTGGCGCTTGTGTTCGACGCCATATTCCTGATAATTCGCCGTGCCACCACTTCACCCGGACTTCGCTAAGGGAGGACCTGAAAAACCATGACCGAAACACTGATCAAGCTGGAGAGCGTCTCCAAGACCTACCCGGGGACGGATATCCCCGCCGTCAAGGAACTCGACCTCGAGGTGCTCAAGGGTGAGATCCTGATCCTGGTGGGACCATCCGGCTGCGGGAAGAGCACCACCCTCAGGCTCATCAACAGGATGATCGAGCCGACAGGAGGGCGGATCTACTTCGAGGGTGAGGACGTCACCGACGTCAACCCCGACCTGCTCCGTCGCCGGATTGGCTATGTGATCCAGCAGATCGGGCTCTTCCCTCATCGCACCATCGCCGAGAACGTCGGCACCGTGCCGAATCTCCTCGGCTGGGACAAGGACAAGACAAACAAGAGAGTCGACGAGCTTCTGGACACGGTGGGCATGGACCCTTCGATCTACCGTGATCGCTACCCCAAAGAGCTCTCGGGCGGCCAGGCGCAGCGTGTCGGGGTCGCCAGGGCGATGGGCGCCGATCCCGATGTGCTTCTTATGGACGAACCGTTCGGCGCGGTCGACCCGATCACCCGGGACCGGCTGCAGAACGAGTTCTTGAGACTCCAGGAAGAGCTGCAGAAGACGATCGTCTTCGTCACCCACGATATCGACGAGGCAATCAAGATGGGCGACCGGATCGCCATCTTGCAGGAACAGTCCGTGATCGCCCAGCACGACACGCCCGAGCGGATTCTTGCCCATCCCGCCAACCAGTTCGTGACCGATTTCCTCGGATCCGGAGCGATCCTCAAGGGGCTCACCCTCATGCGGGTTCGGAATATCGAAACAAGCGATGTCGTCACGGTGACCGCTCCTACTTCCCGGGACGAAGTGAAGAGGGCGCTCGACCAGACCAACGACGACTGGGTGTTGCTTCTGGACGATGCTGGTCACCCGCAACGCTGGCTCGACCGGGCGTCGTTGACCAGCACGGGTGCGCTCGAGGACACCGGAAGAGACCTGCGGGTGAGGGTCGAGCCCGACGACACGCTGAGGGACGCTCTCGAGAAGATGCTGACGTCCTCGATCGGCACGGCATGTTGCGTCGACCCGGCAGGAAAGTACGTGGGTGTGATCCGGTTGGAGACTCTGGTCAACAAGATCGATGAGTTGCAGCGTGCCGAGCGCGACAGACAGCAGGTAGTCGCAGCAGAGGCGAGAGCAAACCAATGACGACGCTCGCTAACGGGACGACCGGGACCGACGCAACGAGTTTCACCGACAAGGTCCGCGACAAGATCGATCTGATTGTCACCCCGGCCTTCTTTGTGGTTATGGCCTCGGCTGTGGGAGCGATGTGGGTGTACTCCGATTTCGATTCCACGGTCGAGCGGATTCTATCCACCGAGCGGCTGGTCGACAACGTAATAGCCCACGTCTCGATGACGCTCTGGTCGACCGTGTTCGTCGTGGGGTTGGCCGTTCCTCTTGGGATCTTCCTGACGCGTCCTGCCTACAGGAGGTTCGCCCCACCGATTCTCGCCTTCGCCAATTCAGGACAGGCGATCCCGGCTTTCGGTCTCCTGGTGCTGTTTGCCGGAGCCTTCGGGACCGGGCAGCGCACGGCCATCTACGCCTTCACCGTCTTCGCACTACTGCCGGTGCTGAGGAACACCATGGTGGGCTTGCAGCAGGTGGATCAATCGGTGATCGACGCCGGGCGTGGGATGGGTCTCTCCAAGCGTCAAGCGCTCTTTCGAATCGAGCTCCCGTTGTCGGTCCCGGTGATCCTCGCCGGGATCCGGACCGCTCTCGTGATCAACGTAGGCATGGCGACCCTGGGTTTCTTGATCAGTGCCGGAGGGCTCGGTGAGCCGATCGGCGCCGGGCTGCAGCTCCGCCGGGACGAGGCAGTGTTCATCGCCGGAGGCATGGTCGCCGCGCTGGCTCTGTTGGTCGACTTCGTCGCTGCCCTCGCAGTGAGATACCTGCGACCCAAGGGACTTTGACCGCGCACCGGGTGACAGCATCAGTCGCCCGAACCTATTCCACCTCCGAGAGGTAGCGCCCGATTAGCCTCCCAAGAACCATGCGGGCTGTTTTTCTAACGGGCCACGGAGGGCTCGACAGGCTCGAATACCGGGAGGATGTGGCAAGGCCGCAGCCGGGTGCCGACGAAGTGCTGATCGAGGTCGGCGCATGCGGCATGAACAACACCGA
>JBBDHT010000076.1:2405-13005 GCA_040880765.1 Acidimicrobiia bacterium
CGGGTGCCGACGAAGTGCTGATCGAGGTCGGCGCATGCGGCATGAACAACACCGATATCAACACCCGCACCGGCTGGTACTCCCGGTCGGTATCAGGCCCCACCGGAGACACCAGCAGCCCTGCCGGGAATGACGGCTCCTGGGGTGGCGGCCTATCGTTTCCGCTCATCCAGGGAGCTGATCCCGTGGGGAGGATCGTCGCGGTGGGTGACTCAGTAGCCCCTGCTCGAATGGGTGAGCGGGTTCTGGTAGATGCGTGGCTCCGCGACCCATCCGGTGACCTGTCCAAAGCGAGCTATCTGGGCTCCGAGCGCGACGGTGGTTACGCCGAGTATGTCGCCGTGCCGGCGGCCAACGCCCATCCGATCGATTCGGATCTCACCGACGTCGAGCTCGCCGGCTTTCCCTGTTCCTACGCGACCGCGGAGCACATGTTGCACCGTGCGGGAGTGATGGAGGGTCAATGGGTTCTGGTCACAGGTGCATCCGGGGGTGTGGGCGGAGCACTGGTGCAGCTGGCGAAGCTGCGGGGAGCCAGAGTGGTTGCCGTTACCAGCGCTGCCAAGATCGAGCCGGTGCGGAAAATCGGCGCCGAAGTAGTCGTCGATCGTGAGGGGGATGACATCTCGCGAGCTGTGATCTCCTCCACCGGAGGAGTCGACGTCTTCGCCGATGTCGTGGGCGGCGACATGTTTCCCGACCTATTCGAGACCATCAAAGCTGGCGGCCACTACACGACTGCAGGTGCGATTGCCGGCCCTGTGGTCGCATTGGATTTGCGGACTCTCTATCTGCACGACTTGACCATGCACGGGGCCACAGTTCTGCCGCCCGAGGTGTTCGCCAGTCTCGTCTCGTATATCGAAAAGGGTCAGCTCTTACCGATTGTCGCTGGCACGTATCCCCTCCACGAGCTGGCAGCCGCTCAGGAAGCGTTCATGGCCAAGAGCCATGTCGGTAACATCGTGATCGAGGTGGCCCGTTGAGGGTCATTTTGCTGTCTCGGGCGTGACAATAGGATCGGGAGGAGTCGACATGGCGTTGTCCGGCAAGTGCCTGTGCGAAGCAATCACTTACGAGATAACCGGCTCGGCTCGCGACGTCATCAACTGTCACTGCAGCCGCTGTCGCCGTCACACCGGCCATTTCATGGCGGCGACCCAGGCCGCGGTCGACGACGTCGATATCCAAGGCGAGACCCTCCGCTGGTACAGCGCCACCGACGAGGTTCAGTACGGCTTCTGTGGCATCTGTGGCTCCACGCTGTTCTGGCGTACCACCCGGCACCCGGATCACATCTCGATCGCGGCCGGCACCCTTACCCCTCCCACCGGCCTCAAGACGGTGGCGGCGATCTACACCGACTACTCCAGCGACTATCACAGCTTCGATGAAGGCACTCCCAGCTACCCGGAGGACCGCTGACCTCCGCCCTGAGTGTGGGCTCGTTCGATAGTCTGCTCCTGCTACTGTGATCTTCGTAATAAGCGCCAATTTTGATTGACCAGCTTGCGGGCGCTCAATAAATCCAGCTAAAGCGGCGTTGGCCGCTCACCCTTCAAGGTCGAGCGGTTTTTGTCTCTCAGCGGGAATTTGCCGCAGGTGGTCGGGAAGACGATTGCCATGAGGACCGAGAACCCGCTCGCAGATCTGCTCGAGGACCGGACGCGTCTGGTTGCTGACGGTGGCATGGGCACCACTCTGTTCGAACTGGGCCTCCAGCCCGGCGCCACCCCGGAGGTGTGGAATGTCGAACGGCCCGACCTCGTGGCTTCGGTGCACCGGGGATTCGTCGATGCAGGCGCCGATATCGTTCTCACCAACACCTTCGGAGGCACCAGGGCGAGGCTCGATCTCGATGGCCAGGGCCATCGGGTAGCGGAGCTCAACCGGGCCGGAGTTGCCGTTGCCCGGGAGGTGGCGGACGGAGCGGGTCGGAAGGTCGTCGTGGCCGGCTCGGTTGGCCCTACCGGTTCTCTTTTCGAGCCACTGGGCGAGCTCACCCACGATGCCGCTGTTTCTCTCTTTTCAGAGCAGGTCAGTGCCCTTGCTTCCGCCGGTGCTGATGTGTTGTGGATAGAGACACTCTCAGCCACAGAGGAACTTGCTGCGGCTGTCGAAGCGGCATCGGCGACAGGTTTGCCGGTGGTCACGACGATGAGCTTCGACACCCATGGTAAGACCATGATGGGGATCCCCCCGGCCGCGCTCGCCGACTGGTGGGGCGAGGCTCCGCACCCGGTCACCGCAGTGGGGGCCAATTGCGGAATCGGCCCGGCCGATGTGGTGCGGGCGGTGGCCGAGATCCACGAGACCGATCCGGGCCTGGTTGTTGTCGCCAAGGCGAACTGTGGGGTTCCCCAGGTCATAAATGGCGTCCTCTGGTACCCGGCTTCCTCTGAGGGCATGGTCGACTATGCAAAGCTGGCTCTGGATGCCGGAGCGCGTATCGTCGGCGCGTGTTGTGGGTCGATCCCCGCGCACATTGCCCAGATCAGAGAGGTCGTCGACAACTACGAGCCGGCCGCGGCCGTCGACCTCGACCAGGTCGATGCCCGGCTGGGCGGCGGCCAACCCGCCCCGACGTCGGGCACGACAGACCGCCGGGAACGGCGGAGAGGGAGCCAGCGGGCCGACACCACGGCATGAGCTGAGTCGGGCCACGGGTCGACGTGTGCCCGGGACCGGGATTCCGGGGGGATGTGACTGAGCGAGGAGTGGGCCTTCTTCAGGTATCAGCCGATTGCTGCCACCTTCTCCAGAGGTGTCTCGTAAAGTAATGCGCCGACCACGACGATGCATGACCCTTCGGTGAGGCGATGACCCCGGACGACATCCAGAGGACCTATCTGATCCTGATCCTGCTGCAAACGCTGGCTGCGTCGTTGATCTGGGGCATCAACACTCTCTTCCTGCTCGACGCAGGGTTGTCGCTCACCGGAGCTTTCGTGGCAAACGCTGCGTTCACGCTCGGGATGGTGGTGTTCGAGATCCCAACCGGTGTCGTTGCCGACGCCCGCGGGCGCAGGACATCATTCATCCTCGGTGCCGTCACGCTTCTGGTGACGACATTCGCCTACCTGGCACTCTGGGATCTCCAGGCCCACCTTCTCTGGTGGATCCTGGTGTCAGCCGTGATCGGTCTTGGCTTCACTTTCTTCACGGGTGCGACCGAGGCGTGGTTGGTCGACGCCCTGGTGGCCACACATTATGAAGGGCCACTCGAGACCGTGTTCGGGAAGGGGCAGGCGATCATGGGTGTCGCCACCCTGATTGGAACCATCGGCGGCGGGCTTCTCGGCTCGATTTCGCTGGGAATTCCTTACATCGCGCGGTCCGCCCTTCTGCTCGTGGTGATTGGCGCAGCGTGGAAGTGGATGCACGACATCGGCTACGAGCCCGACAGGGAGGGGAGTGTCGCCGACCAGGTGCGGGTGATCCTGAAGGCTTCGGTGACCCACGGCCTGCGGAATCCGCCTGTGAGAATGTTTCTCCTGACCGCACCGTTCTCGGGAGGGATATTCATCTGGGTGTTCTATGCCTTCCAGCCGTATCTGCTCGAGCTCTTCGGGGACCCGAACGCGGTCTATCTCTCCGGGATCGCCGCGGCGGTCTTCGCCACTTCTCAGATGGTCGGAGGATGGTCGGTCAGTCTGATCAGACGGGTTTTCCGCAGCCGAACCGCCGTGCTGATTGGCGCAGTGACTCTGGGCTCTCTGGCCCTCGTCGGTGTCGGGCTCGCGTCGCTTCTCGAGATTCCGATCGGTTTCTGGGTGGCGATTTCCCTGCTCGCATTGACGGCGCTGATCACAGCAGTGGCTGCCCCAATGCTCTCGGCATACCTGAACGCTGTGATCCCTTCCAAGCAGCGGGCGACGGTCCTTTCGTTCTGCTCGCTCACCGGTTCTGCTGGCGGTGTCGTCTTCCAGCCGGCTTTGGGCCGCGTCGCCGACGTCTGGTCACTAGGAATCGGCTATGTGGTCGCAGGCGCCCTTTATGTGCTCCAGCTTCCATTCCTGGTCCGGGTGAGGGCGATGGGCCTCGACGCCGATGCCGTGAGCAAACCGGAGACGAAGCTCGCCTCTGTTCCCCCGGAGGGGTTGGCTCCTTAGACAGTGGCGTTCTGGCATCATGGTGGCTATGGAAGAGAACGAATCAACAGCATCCAGTCGAATGGGCAAGGCCATCGTTCGCGGGATTTTGATCGGCCTGCCGCTGACTTTTGTCGCGCTGACACTCGGAATTTTCTTGATCACCAACAACGACATCTTCGATTCGATGGCCACGTCGATACTCCCGGCCATCCTCCTCGGGACCTTCGGCGGCGGGTTCGCCGGCATGGCCCTCACCATGGAGTAGCGGTTAGGAGCCCGTTGACCGACAGATCAACGGGCTCCTATAGCTCTTCGCGCAGGCTGAACACGATGGTCTGCAGGTCGGTGAACTCTGCAATCCGCTGACGGCCCCACCCGGTGTCGGTCCCGGCCGCTCCCCCGAACGGTTGGAAAGTCTCCCAGAAGTCGGTCGAGTCGTTCACGACGACGGTCCCGGACCTGATTCGGTCGGCATACCAGAACGCTTTGGTTAGATCGTTGGTGAAGACCGCTGCCTGCAGGCCGAGATGGGTCCGGTTGGCCACATCGATCGCCTCCGTGTCATCATTCGCTGACAGAATTGGAACTACGGGGCCGAAAGACTCCTCCTGTGATACCGCAGCAGCCTCGGGAACCCTGTCGATCACCGTGAATTCGTAGTAGAGGTTGGTCGGGAACCCCGATGCTCTTCCCCCTCCAACCAGCACGTCGGCGCCCCGGTCGCGGGCGTCTGCAACGTGGCGGTCCATCTTGTCTGCCGTCGGAGCGTTGTTCAAGGGGCCCATGTTGGTGTTCTCGTCGAACGGATCGCCGAGGCGTACGCCCTCGGCTGCTTTGAGAGTCGCTTCGACAAACTCGTCATGCACCTCCTCGACCACGATCACCCTCTCGGTTGCACAGCAGACCTGCCCGGCGTTGTAATACGCCCCGTACACAGCCGCCTCGGCCGCCTTTTGCACGTCAGCGTCGGCAGTGACGATGGTCGGCCCGTTCCCCGACATTTCCATGATCGAGCGCTTCAGCCCCATCTGGGAGACGATTCGCTTTCCCGTCTCCGAAGAACCGGTGAACCCGATCGCATCGATCCCGTCATGGGTAACCAGCGCTTCGCCGATGTCACCGCCACCGGGAATCACCGAGATCGCTCCCTTCGGCACCCCCGCCTCTTCGAAGACCTTTGCCATCTCCAGTAGGGCCCAACTGGTGAACTCAGGGGGTTTGACGATCAGAGCGTTGCCGGTGGCCAGGCCCGGCCCGACATATTCCATCGGGATCATCACCGGGAAGTTCCACGGCGTTATTGCCGCCCAGACCCCAACCGGCCGTTGGACGGTGAACATCCGCCGGTGCCGTTCCGTAGTCGGGATCAGCTCCCCCGAGAGCCTCTTCACATCTTCGGCTGCGATCTGGAAGTAGTCGCCGGACTCCGCAATGTCATCGACTGACTCTGCGGCAAAGGGCTTTCCCTGCTCCATGGTGAGGATCCGCGCCACATCGTCGACTCGTCCCTGCCAGAGGTCGTAGATTCGCAAGCACAGCTCGGCCCGCTCGAATGCCGTCCAATGCCGGAGGTCGGCGGCGGCCTCCTGTGCCGCATCGACGGCGCGGTCAATATCCGCCTGGGATGCTTTCGGCACGCTGTAGATGTGCTCGCCTGTTACCGGAGAGCGCACTTCGTAGTGGTCGTCACCGGTTCCTTCGGTCCATTCCCCGGCGATAAAGAGCTTGAGATCTGTTGCCATGGCAAGGAATCTAACCGGTGCAGGGCGGAAAGAACTTGCGTTGGTCCGGTGAGGCCGGAACATCGATTTGCTTTCCATGCCGTGCAAGGCCTCAGGCAAGGGTAATCTTCATGAACGCATAGCTGGGTTGGCCCGGCTGACCGGAGATCCTGGAGCCTCCGGTGGGCAGAGCCGACCTCGAGAGGAGTGAGAATATGGGACTCCAGGGAGAACAAACCAGGGAGTGGTTCAACCGGGCGAAATCGGCGCTGATCAACGGCGTCTCGAGCCAGTTCAGGTACTGGGGTGACGACGACACCATCGTCATCGAACGTGGTGAGGCCGGCCATCTCTACGACATGGATGGAAAGCGGTACATCGACTTCCAACTCGGTTTCGGGCCGATCATCCTCGGACACGGCGATCCTGACGTCTCCTCAGCGGTCGCAGAGGCCGCCGGTGAGGCCACCAGCTTCGCGATGACCCAGCGGCGAGAGATCGAGGCCGCCGAAAAGGTCATCGAAGCCCTCAACTGGGCAGATGCCATGCGGTTCACCAACACCGGGACCGAGGCAACCATGCACGCGATCCGTCTGGCCCGGGGCGTGACCGGTCGGGACATCGTCCTCAAATTCGAAGGCCAGTATCACGGCGTCCATGACTATGTGATGTTCTCCACCGCTTCGGCATCCTATGAGGCGCTGGGCTCCCGGTTCCGGCCCATCCCGGTCCAGGCGAGCTCGGGGATCCCCGACCGAATCCAGACCTATGTCCGGGTGCTCCCGTACAACGACCTCGAGCTTGCCGAGGCTTTGTTCAAACGTGAAGGCAACCGGATTGCTGCCGTGATCGTCGAGCCGATGCTGGGCAATACCTTCGGGATTGTCCCTGTGGGAGGCTTCCTCGAAGGCCTGCGCGAGCTGACTTCCAACGCCGGCTCGGCCCTGATCTTCGATGAGGTCAAGACCGGGTTCCGGATCGCCACCGGCGGGGCCCACGAGCACTTCGGGATCGCCCCCGACATCGGCACCTACGCCAAGGCCATGGGCAACGGGTTTCCGGTGGCGGCGATAGCGACTCGGGGTGAATATGTCGAGGGATGGAAGCAGGGAGGCATCTCCCAGGCGGGCACCTACAGCGGGAACGGCATTGCCGCGGCTGCGGCCAACGCCACGGTCTCGAAGCTCCTGACCGGTGAACCTCTGGCCTCGGTGGAGAAGATCGGCAGACAGCTCATGGAGGGCCTGGAAAAGGTCCTCGCCGACAGGGGTGTCGAGAGCAAGGTCATCGGAGTGCCTTCGATGTTCTCGATCTTCATCGGACCGGGAGAAGTCAACGAATTCCGCGACGGGTCGCGCCACAATGAGTCGCTGTATGAGGACATCACGATGCGGATGATCACCAAAGGCGTGATGCCGTGCCCGGATGCAAAAGAGCCCTGGTTCGTCTGTGCAGCCCACACCGAAGAAGACGTGGCGACGTCGCTGCAGGTCTTCGAAGAGTCGCTCGTCGAAGCACTCGAGTAGTGGCTGTAGCCGTTGTCATCTCGGGGGCCGGTGGGAAGCTGGCGGCTCCAATCACCGCTGCCGTCGCCGCGGCTCAGGATCTCGATCTGGTCGGCCTTTACAACCCGAATCGCGCCGGCTCGACTCTCAATGGTGTCGAGGTCAGCGGTGATCCGGCTTCGCTCGCCGCCGACGTCGTGGTGGAGACCGCTCACCTCGAGCATGTGTTCGCCAACCTCGAGACATGGAAGGGGTCGGGGATGTCTGCCGTGGTCGGGACATCGGGGTTCACCGAGGATCGTCTCGAAAGGCTGAAGGAACTGTGGGGAGCCACCGGGCCCCCCTGTCTGGTGGTGCCCAACTTCTCGATCGGTGCGACCCTCATGATGGAGTTCACCAGGACTGCAGCGAAGTATTTCGACGCCGTCGAGATAATCGAACGGCATCACTCCACCAAGCCTGATTCGCCATCAGGCACGTCGCTGGCCACGGCCATGGGTGTAGCCGGCGGCGGCGGTTCATCTGCAGAAGGCTCCGAGGAGTTGGTTGCCGGCGCTCGTGGCGCCGACGTCAGTGGGGTGAGGGTTCACTCACTCCGGCTTCCCGGCCTCATCGCGCAACAGGAGGTCGCCATGTCCAATACCGGCGAGGTCCTTTCCGTCGAGCACCTCTCCACGTCGTACGACTCTTTCGCTTCCGGCGCCCTGCTCGCGATCAGGCGAATCGGTGAGCTCGACCCCGGTGTCCACTTGGGGTTGGCCGCCCTGCTCGAATAGCGTCAGACCATGGCACAGATTCACGGAGGCCAGATCATCGCCCGGGCGCTCAAAGCCGAGGGCGTCGATACGATCTTCACCCTGACCGGAGGGCACATCGTCCCGATCCTCGATGGCTGCGTCCAGGAGGGGATCAAGGTGGTCGACGTCCGTCACGAGCAGGCAGCCGCTCATGCCGCGGAGGCCTACACCCGGCTAACGGGCAGACTCGGGGTGGCGGCAGTGACCGCCGGTCCGGGAGTGACCGACACCATGACAGGTGTCGCCACCGCTTTCTACGGCAACACTCCAATGCTTGTGATCGGGGGCCGGCACATGATCCGCCAGGAGCTGAAAGGCGGCCTCCAGGAGATGGACCACACCCGGCTCTTCCACTCCATCACCAGGTGGGCTGCTACCGCCTGGCAGGTGGACCGCCTCGCCGACTACATCGCGACGGCGGCCCGCCACGCCTTCTCCGGCCGTGGCGGCCCGGTGTTTTTGGACATCCCGATGGACGTCCAATTCGACATGGTCGAAGAGACTGCCGTCCGGTTCCCTGAGGCCTATCGGGCGAACACGTCTTCCGGCGCCGACCCGGCCACGCTCGAATCGATCGTGCAGGCTCTGGCCGGCGCAGAAAAGGTGATGGTGTTTGCCGGTGCCGGGGCCCGTCCGGGCGACCGGAACCGCCTTCAGGAGCTTTCCGAGATACTCAAGGCCCCCACCTTCGTCAACAGCCGTGCCCGTGGCTCGCTGCCCCACGGCCACGAGTTCCTCGGAAACCACGCCCGGTCGCAGGCAATGGCGGGCGCCGATGTGGTGCTGGCGCTGGGAGTCGACTGGGACTTTCGCACGTCCTACGGGGAGAAGATCTCACGGGATGCGACTGTGATCCAGGTCGACTCCGATGCGCACAAGGTCGGCTGGAACCGGGCGGCTCATATCGGAGTGGTGGCCGACCCGCTCGCCGTTGTCTCACAACTCGTCGACAGCATCGACGTGATCAAACGTGCCGGAGTTCCGGTGTGGACGAAGGAGATCATGGAACTCGAGCGAGAGCGAACCGAGGCTGCCATCGAGGAGTCCGACGATGACGCCTCCCCCGTCATGCCGCAGCGTTTCGCCCGCGAGGTCGCCGATTTCTTCGGAACCGACTCGATCGTCGCGGTCGATGGCGGAGACATAGTCTCCACAACCGCCCGCTGGCTACAGGTTTCGACACCGGGCCATGTGCTCGACCCGGGGCCGTTCGGCACTCTCGGCACCGGAGCCCCGTACGCCATCGCGGCCGCCGTCACCCACCCCGAGAAAACCGTGGGTGTGGTGTTCGGCGACGGTGGCTTCGGGTTCAATGCAATGGAATACGACACCATGATCCGTCTTGGCCTTCCCATCATCGGGATCATCGGAAACGACGGGGTCTGGTCGAACATCAAGACATTTCACCGTATGGCCTACCCGGAACGTTTGGTGGCGACAGATCTCGGGGTCAGGCCCTATCACGAGATGGTGAAGGGCCTCGGAGGCTACGGCGAGTTCGTGGACCAACCGGAGGAGATCCGCCCCGCACTGGAGCGGGCGAGGAAATCGGGCCTTCCTGCGCTGATCAATGTCCACATCGCCGAGACCATCAGGATGTCCTCGAACTATTCGCAGTAGGGGTCACAGCCAGATGATGGCAACCGTTCCGATCAGGAAGCAATAGATAGCGAAGGGAGCGAGGCCAACCCTGCGCAACGCGGCGAGGAGCAGGGCGATCGCCGCATAGCCGGATACGGCTGCGACAAGTGTGCCGACCAGAAGAGGGCCGGCCGCAGTGCCAGACCCATCCAGCTCAAGGAGTTGGGACAGGCCCCCGCCGGCTATGGCGGGGATCCCAAGGAGAAACGAGAATCGCGCCGCCTCGGAAGGGGAGAACTTTCGGCCGCTCCCGGCAGCGATAGTGATGCCGGAGCGGGATATGCCCGGGATGAGAGCGAACATCTGCGCCACGCCGACCGCTAAGGCATCGGGAATTCTTCCCTCACCGAGGGTTCTCATACCGGTGGCCAGCTTCTGGCCGACGACGAGGATCACTCCGGTGGCGATTAAGGCCCACCCTACGTTCGACACCGAGTCCTGAAACGAATCGATGGTGTCAGCGAGAGGAAGGCCGACGAGCGCGGGGATCGTCCCGATCCCGACCAGTAGGGCAATCTTGCGCCCCTCGGGCTCGGAGCGGAATCGGAGGACTTTGATGATGTCCTCCCGGAAATAGATCAACACTGCCACCAGGGTGCCGAGATGAAGAACAGCTGTCACCGCCAGGTCGGGTTGGTCGATGTCGAGCCCGAACCGGGTCAGCAGGGCCGGGATGACCACGAGATGGCCCGATGACGAGACAGGTAGGAATTCGGTGAGACCCTGGATCAGGCCCCAGATGATGACTGCAAGCACGGGTGCACGGTAGTTGTCATCCTGAGGAGACGAGGACCACGATGCGGCCGCCGGCCGCGGCTGCGGCGACCGCCACGGCGTGTTCG
>JBBDHT010000077.1:0-12947 GCA_040880765.1 Acidimicrobiia bacterium
GTGGAGCTGAGGGGATTTGAACCCCTGACCCCTTGACTGCCAGTCAAGTGCTCTGCCGAGCTGAGCTACAGCCCCATATGTGGGAGACGGTATTTTACCTACTGGCCCTCGGCAACGCCGAATCCCTGGGACTCGGCCTCTGCCGGCTCATTCCATTTCACTTTGGGGGCGTCGGCCCACAGCCGCTCCAGTCCGTAGTACTCACGGGCGGGTGCCTGGAACAGGTGGACGATGATGTCGCCATAGTCGAGGAGGATCCACTCCGCCTCGGCTTTGCCTTCGTTGCGTAGCGGCTTGAGGTCGAGGTCTTCACGGAGACGCTCCTCGACGCCCTCGGCCAGCGCCTGGACGTGGGTCCGAGAAGTCCCGGTGGCAATTACGAACACGTCGGACAGAACAAAGAGCTTTTCCACGTCGAGAAGGACGATGTCGTTGCCCTTCTTGGAGAAGATGGCATCCGCGGCCTTTCTTCCCAGGTCTTCACTTCGCTCTTCGACGGCTCACTCCTCTCGAATGATTTGCCCCACCATATCGCCTGATTCGGGTTGCGCGTACAGATTATGGGCAGATATGTAGTCGACGACCCCCTCCGGAACCAGGAAGCGGAACGGTCTCCCCTCTCCCGCCATCGCCCTAATCTGGGTGCTGCTGATGTCGAGAGCGGCCATCTCGAGGCGGAGCGCCCCGGGAAGGGCCTCCGTGACCGCCGATGCGGGGGTCCCGGGTCGGGGCACGACCACCACCCGCGAACGGTCGACTACTTCCTGCCAGCGATGCCACGACCTTATCCCGGCAGCGGCGTCCGCACCGAGAATCAGGAACAACTCCTCGGCGTCGGGGAAAGAGAAGAGCGTGTCAATCGTGTAGGTCAGACCGGATCTCCTTGCCTCCCGAAGGTCCAGTTCGAAACCGTCGATAGCAGAGATCGCCAACCGAACCATGGCGATTCGGTGCTCGGCCGGGGAGATCTCCCGATCCTCCTTCTGCCAGGGGTCGCCCGCTGGCATGAACAGGACACGGTCAAGACCAGCGAACAGGGCGGTTTCGGCCGCGTGGAGGTGCGCGATGTGAATCGGGTCGAAGGTTCCGCCAAGGATTCCGGTGCGCACGAGTGCGAGGATAGGGCTGTGGCGGCGTCACCAGGCGCAACGCCCGGGAAATGTCGGTGTCGCGACAACCCAACCACAGGGCCGGGTCCACGTAGACGCCATTGACCCGGGTCGAGAGATGGACACCTGCCTCACCGTGGGCCAGCCCGGCCAGCCCGATGTTCTCCCCTCTCTTCAAGAGCTGGCCTGTGCTGACGTCGATCTTGCTCAGATAGGAAACTGACACCTTCAACCCGGGCACCGGCTCAATGGTGACGCTATTCATTCCGGCCACCGATCCGGCAAACGTGACCTTCCCGGCCGCAGGTGCAAAAACCTCATCGCCATAATCGGCAGCAAAGTCGACTCCCCAGTGCCCCCCGTATTGGCCGACGGGAGCATACGGAGCGATAACCGGTCCGGGGACCGGAGGACTGATACACACTGCTATTGCGAACAAGAGCTCGAACACGACCCACCCATTTCCGACACTCCCGAACGTACGGGGCAATTGAATCAATTTCCAGAGGGTCAGCTATGTTGAAAGGAGAAAGGACTCTCTATGACGACAACTCGAATCGGCCTCATGGGGTTCGGTCGCATCGGCCGCAACGTGTTCCGGCTCGTCCACGAACGAGATGATCTCGACGTGGTTGCGATCAGCGACATCGCCGACCCCGACGGGCTCACCTACCTTCTCAAGTATGACTCGATTTACGGACGCTTTCCCAAAGACGTGGAGCATTCCGACGGAACCCTCAAGTACGGGTTGAAGTCCGCAGCGTTCCTCAACGCTAAAGAACCAGGCGATGCAGACTGGGGTGAACTAGGGGTGGATGTTGTCCTGGAGACCACCAGCAGATACCGGACCCGCGAGTCCCTTCAGGCACATCTCGACGGCGGTGCCCGGAAGGTGGTCCTCACTTCCAGCCCGGAGACCCCGGGCGAGGTTCCCCTGCTGCTTAGAGGAATAAACGACGAGGTGCTTACTCCGGAGACCGACATGATCGCTCTGGGCTCGAACACATCGAACGCAATCGCCCCAATCCTCAAGACCCTCAACGACCACTTCGGAATCAATCGGGCTTTCATGACCATCGTGAAGGCCATGTCGAACTCGGGCCGACTTGCCGATGTACCCACCGACTCGTTCCGGACGAGTAGAGCGGCAGGCGAGAACATCATCCCCGCCGATACCAACTCGGCCCAGATCCTCGCTGAGGCACTGCCCGAACTGGCCGGAAAAATGACCGCCACTGCTCTCAACGTGCCGGTAACTGACGGTTCTACTGTCGACCTGGTGACCCAGATCGAGGGAAGCACCACGCCCGACGAGGTCAACAAGGTGATCAAAGAGGCGGTCGACAGCCACTACTCCGATGTGATTGCCTACGTCGCAGATCCGATCGTCTCCTCCGACGTACGCGACGAACCGCATTCGGGCGTTTATGACAGCCTGGCGACCATGGTCACCGGCGGTGACCTGGTCAAGACCATCACCTGGTTCAACAACGGGTGGGGTTACTCGAACCGGGTGGTCGAGGTAGCCGCAACCATCGCAGCTTTCGAAGAAGGAGACCAGTCATGACCCGCGTTGCCATCAACGGATTCGGCCGCATCGGCCGGGCCGTCTTCCGGATCATCGCCGGCCGACCCGACTCCGGGGTCGAAGTCGTCGCAATCAACGACCTTTCCGACGACGAGATCCTTGCCTACCTCCTCGAATACGACTCGGTGATGGGCCGATTCGATCAAGAAGTGAGTGTGGCAGACGGGGTGATGACAGTAGGCGACCACGGGGTCAAGATGCTCATGGAGCGAGACCCGGCCAAGCTGCCCTGGGATGAGCTCGAGGTCGACGTGGTGATCGAGGCCACCGGTGTTTTCCGTGATCGGGAGTCGCTCAACAAGCACATCTCCGCCGGGGCGAAGCGGGTGATCCTCACCGTGCCGTCGAAGGACAAGATCGACGAGACCGTCGTTCTCGGGGTCAACGATCACGACCTGGACGCCAGCGACATCCTCGTCTCGAATGCTTCCTGCACTTCGAACTGCCTCGCACCGCTGGCCAAGGTCCTCGACGACAGCTTCGGCATCAAAAAGGGCTTGATGACAACCGTCCACGCCTACACCAACGACCAGCGTCTCGCCGACGTGCCCCACTCAGACCTGCGCCGCAGCCGTGCCGCTACCGAGAACATCATCCCAACCACCACTGGCGCGGCCACCGCCGTGGGCGAGGTACTCCCCCAGCTCGAAGGCAAGCTCGACGGGATGGCGATGCGGGTGCCGGTCCCCGATGGATCGACGGTCGACCTCGTGGTCGAACTCAACCAGGATGTGACCGTTGAGCAAGTGAACGAAGCGGTAAGGAAGGCGGCCGAGGGGCCGATGAAGGGAATCCTCGAGTACAACACAGACCCGATCGTCTCCACGGACATCATCGGCAACCCGCACTCATCGATCTTCGACGCTGCCGCCACCCAGGTATTGGGCGGGAACCTGGTGAAGGTGATGTCCTGGTACGACAACGAGTGGGGCTACTCCAACCGGGTGGTCGACCTGATCGAGCGACTCGGCGAGGTCATCGACGCCAACTGAGTTCTCGATGTCCCAGCTATCAAATGTGAGACGCTGCGCCTTAGGAACGGATTCGCGACCAGATCTTCTCGGGGGTGAGCGGGATCTGGATGTCGTCGGTTTGCAGCGCGTCACAGACGGCGTTGAGGACTGCGGGAGTGGAACCGATGGCTCCCGCCTCACCGATCCCTTTCGCTCCTAAAGGGTTGGTCGGGGTCGGTGTGACAGTACTCTCCAACTCGAATAGCGGGAGGGTCACCGACGACGGGATCAGGTAATCGATGAAAGACGAGGTCACCAGATTTCCGTCGGCGTCGTAGCGGGCTTCTTCCCACAATGCCTGGCCCACTCCCTGGGCGAGGCCGCCGTGTCGCTGGCCCTCGGCAAGCATCGGGTTGACGATGTTCCCCGCGTCGTCGACAGCCCACATCCGTTGCAGGGTCGGCGCCCCGGTATCCCGGTCGATCTCAACCTGAGCTAGATGAACGCCATAAGGGAAGTTGAGACCCCCCGACTTCAGGTGGATCTCCTCGTCCAGACCGGGGGTTACCCCTTCGGGAACGTTGCCCGACAGGGCCGCGCTCGCGATCTCGGTCCAGCCGACCGAGACTTCGGTACCCACCACTGTCGCCCGGGAATCACCAAGTTCGATATCTTCGGGGGATGCCTCCAGTAAATGGGCGGCGATCTTCTTCGCCTTCTCGGCGACTTTCTCCGCAGCCGCGTAGGACGCCGACCCGCCCTGCGCCAGCGAACGCGATCCCGATGTGCCCCATCCGTATGGTGAGGTGGCGCTGTCGCCCTGTTCGATCTTGACCTGCTCGATCGGAATGCCGAGACGATCGGCAACCAGCTGAGCGAAACTGGTCCGGTGACCCTGACCCTGGTCGAGGGTCTCGACATAAACCGAGACCGAACCGTCGGCGTGGACCTGGATCCGGGCAGCGCCCCAATCCTCAAAACCGCATACTTCGACGTAGGAGCCGAAACCCAAACCGACCAGGCGCCCCTCAGACCTGGCCCGTGCCTGCTCGGCACGAAGGCCCGGGTAGTCGACAAACTCGAGCAGCTTGTCCAACGCCTTCTCGTAGTCACCGGAGTCATAGGTGTATCCGGCCCTCGTGCGGTAAGGGAACTGGTCGGGTCGGATGAAATTGCGACGCCTGACTTCTGCGGGGTCGATACCGGTCGCAGTGGCGATCGCGTCGATCACCCGCTCCACCGTGAGCGTGGCCTCAGGGCGGCCCGCCCCCCGATAAATCCCGCGCGAGGCGCGGTTGGTCCAGACACCCTTCTGTGTCCAGCCGTAGACCCCGATGTCGTAGTTTCCGGTACCCATCCGGGTGGTGATGGTGATGTTCGACAGGTACCTATGGCGACAGCCCAAGTCAACAAAAGTGTCTACCCAGAGACCCTGCAGCTTCCCGTCGTCATCGGCGACGGCCTCCCACTTGTGTCTCTGGGCACGCCCATGGCCGATGGTGAGAAGGTGTTCCCGGCGGGTTTCGATCCACTTCACAGGTTGACCGGTATTACGGGCGGCGATCACCGTGAGATACTCCTCCTCAGCGAGGTCGAACTTACAGCCGAATCCGCCACCGACGAAAG
This sequence comes from Acidimicrobiia bacterium, assembly GCA_040880765.1. Lineage (GTDB taxonomy): Bacteria > Actinomycetota > Acidimicrobiia > Spongiisociales > ZC4RG35 > MA-ANB-1. The sequence continues at coordinate 5,277 of JBBDHT010000077.1, forward strand.
GTGTTATCACCCTCACCGCCGACTGGGGCAGGTCGAAGGAGTTTGCAAACTCCTGCTGCATCAATTGCGGAGCCTGGCTGGAGAGATGCACCGTGAGGCCGTCCTCCTTCCACTCGGCGAGGATGGCTCTCGGCTCCATCGGCGCCGGCACCACCCGGGGGTGCTCGACGACACCTGAGAGCCTCACTGATCCGGTCAAGGCGTCGAACTCGGAGCGATCGCCACGGCTGCGGTCGTAAGCGATGTTCGACTCGAAACCGTCGTGGATGGGTGCAGCCTCGATGGCCTCCTCTACGTCGCCGACCACATCGAGCATCTCATAGTCGACGAACACGAGGTCAGCCGCATCACGGGCGGCAGCTGCCGTCTCGGCCACAACTGCCACGACCGGATCACCGGGCATCAGCGCTTTGTCTTGAACCAGGGGAAACCGGCGCGGCACGTTGCGCTCGGGATCGGGCGTGGGTGGCATCCGCACATCGGCAACATCTTCGGGGGTGATGATCGCACGGATGCCGGGCACGTCACGGGCCGCTTCGACATCGATCGAGGTGATGCGAGCGTGAGGAAAGGGACTCCTGACCAGCGCCAGATGAAGAGTGCCCGACGGAGAGATGTCGTCAACGAATCGGGCTGTGCCACGGATGAGAGCGGGATCTTCGCGGCGCTGGACAGCCGCGCCAAGGAAGGAAGGGATTTGTGGTTCTGTCGTCACCGGCGTGAGCCTAACTGAGACGACGGACTTGCCTACTCCAGAAGCGAGAGGACTGTCGCCCGGAAATCGTTGGGTTGGAAAGGCTTGGTCACGAAAGCGTCGGCTCCACCTTCATTGGCTCGCCTCCGGGATTCCTCTTCTGCATGAGCAGTGAGAACCACCACAGGGAGCGAAGCTGTCGTCACATCCCGCCGGATCTCGTCGAGAACCTCCCAGCCGTCCATACCGGGCAACCCGATATCGAGAACAACCAGGTCGGGCGATTCGGAACCTACTGCGGCCAACCCCGACTTTCCGTCCTCACGGGTGACGATTTCAAGGTCGGCAGCACGCAAGCAGACTTCGATTAAACGACGTATCACCGCCGAGTCTTCAACTACAAGTATCCGCGATCCCATTGATCTCTTCACCTAACTCCAACCCCTTTGTGGGGCAACTAAGCGAATTATCGGCGCTGCCAGGGAAAGGTTTAGATGTTTCAGGGCCGGACTCAGGAAGCCCTGACTCCGGAGAAAGTCAACTTCTCCACGAATGACTCCAGTTGGGCCAGGGTCCGCACCTCGTGAACAGAATCACAGTGCTTAGCGTACTCCGACATGGTGGAGTCCCCGGTGTCCCAATACGACGCGGGTTCGGGGTTCAGCCATATGAGGTTGCGGGCGCGCCTGGCGATGTCAGCGAGCGCTGCATCCCGGGTGGGGCGGTAGTTGTTTCTCGCATCACCGGTGATGAGGATCGTGGTCCTGGGCGATATCTGGCTCCCGTAGCGAGAGAGAAACATTTCGAAAGTGTTCCCGTAGTCCGAATGGCCATCCATCCAGATAACCTCGGCTTCGGTGGTTATCCGGTGCAGGGCGGAACCGAAATCGATCCCGGGCCCGAAGAAGTCGGTCACCTCGTCGACAGTGTCGACGAAGGCGAATGACCTCAGGCGGGAGAACTGAGAAGACATCGCATGGGTGAACTGGAGAGTGAACCGGGAGAACGTCGCCATCGAACCGGAGATGTCACAGATCAGCCAGACCTCCGGACGGTGGGGCCGGGGGTGTTTGAACTGGGGGTCGGCCGGCACCCCACCGGTTGCCAGTGATTTCCTCACCGTTTTTCTGAAGTCGAGACGGCCCGATCGCCGTTTCCGGCGGCGAGCGAGGCGAGCTGCGAGCTTGCGCGTAAGAGGTCCGATGGCTGCCTCCATCTCGGCCAGCTCGGCAGTGGTGGCATGCATCAGATCGACATCTTCGATCATCGGCTTGCGGAGCGTGCGGGCCACTGCCTGCCGACCCCGGTCGGCCACCAGACGGCGACGAATCTCCTCCTCGAGCTGACGGCGAAGAGTCTCCAGCCGTGCCGTCACGTCCTCGCGCAGGAGTCGGCGGTCGAATTCTGACATCACGTCGTCATCGGCGAGTGCTTCGAACAGCATCTCCTCGAGACGCGCCATGTCGAGACGCCGCAGGGTCCGGTAGAGGTAATAGGTCCCTCCGACCGGCCTGCCCGGCTCCATGCCGGCGAGACGGTCGACAGCACGCTGGGCTCCGGCTCTCAAGCCATCGGAGTCGGATGATTCGAGGGCGTCGAGGAGGGATCTCAACAGGTCGTCGAGATCGAATTCCCCGGACTCAGACTGTGGGGGAGCATGATCCATGCTCTCTCCGTCGTCGTCCTGATCGAGGCCGGGGATCGGTGGGGGGAGCCTGGAGAAGTAGACATCGAAGGCAGTGTCAAAGGCGCGCTCGTGACGGAGGTTCTTGATGAGAGTCGCCCGCAGAGTCTCTCTGAGGGCCACCTGATTGGCCAAGTCGATCGACTCGACTGCTTGCATAGCATCGATGGCTTCGACCATCGACACCGGGATCCCGACATCGCGCAACTCGTCGATGAACCCGGTCAGTGTCCCGATCATCTCAACCGGTTGGGGTCGCCAGCTCTTTGGCAGCTATCTCGATGTCCGTTTTGTACTTGAGCAACACATGAAGGGTGTCACCGAGCACGGCCTCGTCTACCTCGTCGATAGCCAGAGCCAGGAGTGTGCGCGCCCAATCGATTGTCTCCGACACCGATGGCGACTTCTTCAAGTCGAGGTTCCTCACCGATCGAGCCACCCGCGCGATCTGCTCGGCGAGGTGCCCGGAAAGGCCGGGGACGCGGGCTTCCAGAATCTCCTTTTCCCGGGTCGGGTCGGGATAGTCGATGTGGAGGAAGAGGCAGCGGCGCTTCAACGCTTCGCTCAGCTCGCGGGTGTTGTTCGAAGTGAGAACGACCATGGGTATCGATGCCGCCTCGATAGTCCCCAGCTCCGGGATCGAAACCTGGAAGTCAGAGAGAATCTCGAGGAGAAGCGCCTCGGTCTCGACCTCGACGCGATCGACCTCGTCGATGAGAAGGATCGAGGGGTGTTCGGAGCGAATCGCCTTGAGGAGGGGGCGTTCCAGCAAGAAGTCCTCCGAGAAGATGTCCTGCTCGATCTCGTCCCAGTTGTGGTCGGCGTCAGCCTGAATCCGGAGCAACTGCTTCTTGTAGTTCCACTCATAGAGTGCCTTGGCCTCGTCGAGGCCCTCATAACACTGGAGACGGATCAGCTCCCTCCCGGTGACGGCCGATAGAGCCTTGGCTAGTTCGGTCTTGCCAACCCCGGCCGGGCCTTCGACCAGAATCGGCTTCCCGAGATGTTCAGCGAGGAAAACCACCTGGGCGATGCGGTCGTTGGGCAAGTATCCGACCGAGCGCAGAGCACCGGCTACTGATTGGGGTGAGGCGAACTCCATGAAACTCCTGTATCGAGCGCACATTGTACGGGCACGGCTGTCAACAAAGAACTCCATAGCTTCTAACAAAGGGGCTCCGGTGGGATTAGCCTGCCTGATCGTGCGTTTTCGACGTAACTCATGCGAATAATCATCATTGGCGCCGGAGCAGTCGGTTCTTATCTGGCTGAGCGTCTCTCCCAGGACGGCCAGGATGTGACTGTCATCGAGGACAATCCTGAAATCGGCGCGGCGTTGCAGGATTCCATTGACGCCCTGGTCATGCAGGGCAATGGCGCTAGTTCTACGACGCTCGAAGCCGCGGGCGCCAGAAAGGCCGACCTGGTCATCGCAGTGACCAGCTCGGACGGCGCCAACGTGCTGGCGTGCCATGCCGCCAAAGACCTCGGAACCCGGATGACCATCGCCCGTATCGAAGATCCCGAGATCCGGGAAGGCTCGGCGCAACTCGGGGTCGATGTGGTAATCGACCCGTCTGCGACCGCCGCAGAGGAGATCGTCGACATTGTCGGCCTGGGCGGGGCATCGGAGCTGATCCAATTCGCCGGCGGAAAATTGGTAATGGTCGGTGGCACCGTTGGCCCAAACGCCCCTATTACCGGTGTGCCCCTTCACAGCATGCGGGTGAGGAACGCCGAATGGGGTTGGGTGCTCGCTGCTCTCGTACGTCACGGGCGGACCATCGTCGCCCATGGGGACACCGTCGTGGAGGCGGGCGACCACGCCCTCATCATGACCACCGACGACAACGTCGAGAAGGCGGCGTCGATGATCGGCCTCGTTCGGCGCCACCTCGAGCGTGCCATCATTTTCGGGGCCACCAGACTCGCCGAGCTGACAGCCGATGCAATGCGGAAAGCTGGGCTGAGTGTCGTGTTGATCGACGAGGACAACGACCGGTGTCTCTCTCTTGCCGACAAGCATCCGGAAACTCTCGTCATGTGTGGCGACCCCACCGATCCGGGGTTGGCGGCAAGCCTCGACTTAGGCCCCAAGGATGTCGCCCTGGGTCTCACCGGTTGGGATGAGGTCAACCTGCTCGCCTGCCTGGTGGCGAAAGCCAGCGGCGCCGGCATGGTGATCTCGCGTTTCCACCGGATCGACTATGTCAGTCTGCTATCAGGCATCGGCATCGATGCGGCCGCTTCCAGCCGCCTGATGGCCGCCAACGCGATTCTCCAGTTTGTCAGGTTCGGCGAGGTGGAGCGGGTGGTGACATTCTCCGACACGGATGCCGAGGCCATCGAAATGGAAGTGGCCGAAGGCGCCGAAGCGGTCAACCGGAGCTTGCTCGACCTCAATCTTCCTGTCGGGGTGGTGGTCGGGGGCATATCGCGGCACGGGACGACGTTCGTACCGGACGGTTCGACGGTGATCCGGCCCGGCGATCACATCATCTTCTTTGCCTTGCCCCGCGACATCCAGGACTCGACAGCCCTGTTCTCAGCGTGACGGTTGACTTCCGGCGCAGGGGCCAATCGCCCGTAGCCAAACTCATCAAGACCGTTGGTTTCGTAATCGGCTCGGTCCTCCTTTTCGTGGCAATCGCTATGGTTGCAGCTGCGCTCGTCTCGATGTTGTACGGGGAATACCAGACGGCACTGGGCATCTTCATCGCCGTGATCGTGACGGCCGGCGCAGGGCTTCTGGCCAGACGATTCGTCAAGAGACCGGAGTCGATCACCGTCAAGGAGGGATTCGCCACCGTGGGACTCTCGTGGTTCATCTTCTCTCTCTTCGGGGCGCTCCCCTATATATTCACCGATTCAATCCCCGACTTCACAAATGCCATCTTCGAAACGGCGTCGGGCTTCACCACGACCGGTGCGACGATTCTCAACGATCCCTCCCAACTCGATCGAGGCATAGCTTTCTGGAGAGCAATGACCCAATGGCTTGGTGGAATGGGTGTCATCGTCCTCGGTGTTGCCATTCTCCCCTTGCTGGGAACCGGGGGGATGCAGCTGGCCAGGGCTGAGTCGCCCGGACCCACCACTGACCGGCTGACACCACGTTTCCAGGAGACAGCGAAGAGACTGTGGTTGGTCTACCTGGCGTTCACTTTGGTCCAGATGGTTCTACTAGCTGTCGGCGACATGGATGCCTTCCAGTCGGTGATCCACTCGATGACCACGATGTCGACAGGCGGCTTTGGTACAGAGCCGGACTCGATCGCGGGATTTTCCGCCTACACCCAGTGGGTGATCACCGCATTCATGTTCATCGCCGGGGTGTCCTTCGCCCTGCACTACCGGGCTTTCGCCAAACCCATCGAATATGCAAGGAACTCAGAATTTCGTCTCTATACCTTTCTCGGCATAGTGGCGATCACCATCGTTGCAGGTGGATTGCTCGCCGACCTCGCTCCCGGAGAGGCCATCAGACATGCGGCGTTCAACACAATATCGATTACGACGACCACGGGATTCGCCTCTGCCGACTTTGCGGTGTGGCGCCCTGCCCTGCAGATTCTGGTCGTGGGCCTGATGTTTCTCGGCGGCATGGCAGGGTCGACTGCGGGCGGGATCAAGACGTTCCGCATCGGAGTGCTCTCCAAGGCTGCCTATTCCGACTTGAGGCGCCTCGTCTACCCGAAAGGCGTATTCATCACCCGGTTCGGCGGGCAGAGAGTAAGAGAACCTGTGGTCGAGGCAGTACAGAGCTTCTTCCTCTTCTACATATTCCTGTTTATGACTGCAACCTTCCTGGTCGCCTTTATCGACGCCAACCTGAGCGAGAATCTCGACCTGGTGACGACGACAAGCGCAGTCGCGGCATCAATCGGGAATATCGGGCCAGGACTGGGCGACGTTGGCCCTGTCGGTAACTACGCGGGGCTTCCCGGGCTGGTGAAATGGGTTCTCTCGGGGCTGATGATTGTGGGAAGGCTGGAGATCTTCCCGGTCCTGGTTCTCTTTACCCGCGATCTGTGGAGACGGTGAGTCACTCCTCCTCGCCGTAATCGGGGAGGAACTCGAAACTCAGCTCACCGATCCGTACCTCGTCGCCTGCAACTGCTCCAGCGTTGCGCAACGCCTCATCGACACCGAGCCGGGCCAGTCTGCGCGATGCCATGTCCGCGGCTTCGGCGGCGGTCAGATCCGAAAACGAGACGGCGCGCTCCACGTCGACGCCGGTCAACACCCAGACTTCGCCGTCGCGTTCGACAGTGAAACCGGGGCCGAGCGGCCGGTGCAGCACAAATCCGACCCTTTCCGGTGCCTCCCGCTCAGCGAGATCGACGAGATCGGCGATGGCGTGGAGGGTCTCCTTGATGCCTTCTCCGGTGAGCGCCGACACCGCAAGGGAGCCCCGCAAGGGTTCCGCCTCGGGGAGATCGGCCTTGTTGAGAACCACCAGACTGGGCCTGCCGGCGAGCTCCGCCGAATATTCGGCTATCTCCTTCTGCAGAACTTCGAGTTGTCGCTCCGGCCCCACTTCCTGGGTCTCTGAAGGGTCGAGGAGATAGACGAGGACTCGAGCCCTTTCGGTGTGACGCAGAAATTCGTGGCCGAGACCTTTGCCTTCGGCGGCTCCCTCAATGAGACCGGGAATGTCTGCCAGGACGAATTCCCTGCCGTCGAAGCTGACGACACCGAGGTTCGGTTCGAGCGTCGTGAACGGATAATTGGCGATCTTCGGCTTGGCGGCGGATACCCGGGCGATAAACGTCGACTTTCCGGCATTGGGGAATCCGACAAGAGCGGCGTCGGCCAGCAGCTTCATCTCGAGCACGAACCACGCAGAACGGCCGTACTCCCCCTGTTCGGCAACAGCAGGGGCGCGGTTGCCCGGATTGACGAAAGCTGCGTTTCCCCGGCCTCCCCGGCCGCCGGCCACGGCGAGGACCTCCTCGCCTTCCGACACGAGGTCGGCGATCACCGTACCGTCCTCATCGACCACAGTGGTACCCAGTGGCACCGGAAGAACGAGGTCCTCACCGGCCCGGCCATGGCGGAGGTCACCCTCGCCGTGTGTGCCGCTTCCGGCCTGGTAGTGCGGATTCCGGTGGTAGCGAAGCAGGGTCGCCACCGAGGTGTCGGCGCGGAGGATGATGCTTCCGCCCGGTCCGCCGTTGCCCCCGATCGGTCGGCCTTTCGGCTTGCCTTTGGACCGCACAAACGAAACAACCCCCGCACCACCGTTGCCGGCGCGGAGGTTGACTCGGACTCGGTCGACGAACACGACCGG
>JBBDHT010000078.1:0-3948 GCA_040880765.1 Acidimicrobiia bacterium
GGCGAGCCGTTGGCCAACTACAACCGGGTCCGGGAGGCCATCCGTCGGATGGTGGAGGTGATGGGGATCTCGGCGCGCTCGATCACTGTCTCCACTGTGGGAATAGTCCCCGGGATCAAACGGCTCGCCGACGAGCCCTGGCCCGTCTACCTGGCGATCAGCCTCCACGCCGCCGACGACGAGCTGCGCACCTCACTGGTGCCGATCAACAAGAGATACCCGCTGGCGATGCTCGAAGAGGCAGCAGCGGAATACTTCGAGAAGAAACGGCGCCGGCTCTCGATCGAATGGACGATGATGGACGGGGTCAACGACACCGAAGATCAGGCGTTCAAGCTGGCCGCCATCGCCCGACGCCTCCACGCCCATGTCAACCTGATCGCACTCAATCCGACCCCTCTCACCCAGGAGAAAGCCTCATCGGAATCACGGATCGAGAAGTTCGCCAGCATCCTCAAAGGCGAAAAAGTGAACGTCACCATCAGGGACACCCGCGGCCAGGACATCGACGCCGCCTGTGGACAACTACGCGTCATTGCTGGCAATTCGCGAAAATCCGGGTAGTGTTTTATGGCGGAGCGGATCAGGGGCTGAAGGAGCGTACCTTCAATGCCTGAAAATCGTCGCGCCCGAGCAGCAGTGGTTGCCACCGTCCTTGCTTTGCTCCTGGGTCTCTTCTCTCTCGACTACACCGTCGAACGCGGCGACACCCTGTCTCGCATCGCTCAGAAAAACGGCATCTCCCTGAGCGAGTTGATCGCGGCTAACGACCTCGACGATCCCAACCTGATCTTTCCGGGCCAGACCCTCGTCATCCCCGGGACCGACAAGGTCCATGTCGTGGTCCGCGGTGAGACTCTCAACAAGATCGCGCTGACCTACGGGACAACGGCAAAGACACTCGCCGACGCCAACAAGCTCTCCAATCCGAACCTGATCCTCATCGGCCAGGAAATCCTGGTCCCGGCGGCCACCACATCATCCGGCGGCTCGTCGGGTTCTGGCGGGACCACAGACCCGGAGACAACCACCCGGAGCGGCGACTACCACCTCGTGAAGAGCGGCGAGACCATCGAGTCCATTGCCGACAAGTACAAAGGTGTAACCGCGGCGGACATACGGACCGCCAACGGAATTGTCGGTAACACTGTCTACACCGGCACCCGGCTGTTCCTCAGCGGGCCTGGATACGTCGCAGCCGGCGCCCCCGGGACCAGCACCTACACGGTGAAGTCGGGCGATCGCCTCGGCGACATCGCAGCCCGCCACGCCACCAGCGTGTCGACCCTGGTCAGCCTGAACAACCTGGGCAACCCGAATCTGATCCGGTCCGGGCAGAGCCTGAAGGTGCCGTCGGGCTCGACCTGGATCTGTCCGGTCGGTCCGGCCAGCTTCTTCAATGACTGGGGCTTCCCCCGCGCCGGTGGCCGGTATCACGAAGGCAACGACCTCTTCACCGGGAGGGGCACCCCCGTGGTGGCACCGGTCTCCGGGACGGTCGAATACATCGTGGGGACAATCGGCGGGAATCAGTTCTTCCTCAACGGCGATGACGGCGCCCGCTACCTCGGCAGCCATCTGGACTCGTTCAACGGCAAGGATCGGAAGGTCGCAGCGGGTGAGACCCTCGGCTTTGTGGGCACCAGCGGCAACGCTCAAGGTACGTCACCCCACCTCCACTTCGGGATCTATCTCAACGGGAACGCAGTAAACCCCTACCCCACCTTGCTCCAGTTCGACTGCAAGCGGTAACAGACCGTCCCAAGCAAGCCGGAGGACAGCCAAAGACACGACTACCTCTATACGCGTCTCGCTGCGAGTTATCGCGGGCGCGGTAGTTCGAATGGGTTGTCGGTGGTTATGTAGGTGTTGCCCGACATCCTTCCGACCGCTCGGAGACTGCGCGCATCGATTCGGGTGCCATCGAGGACCGATTCTTCGACGTGCAACGCGACCACCCGGCCGACCACGATCCGGGTCAGCCCCTCACCCACGTCGAGCACCTTGCTTACCCGGCACTCGAGGTTGGCGGGCGATTCGGCCACCATCGGAGCCGCCACAACCGTCCCCACAACCGGCGTGAGCCCGGCGATCGTGAATTCGTCATCGTCGGGCCCAAACGACCCGGCGGTCACCGACATTGCTTGTGCCACCTCTTCGGAGACGATGTTCACTGTGAACTCTCCCGACTCCTCCGCCAGGGTGATGGAATCCTTGGGCCGGTCGGAATGAACGCTTCCACTGAAGAGAACCGTCGGCGGTGCGGTCGACACCACATTGAAAAACGAGAAGGGGGCGAGGTTGAAAGTGCCGTTCGATCTCCGGGTGCCGATCCAACCGATTGGCCGGGGGACGACCAAGCCGGACAGGAGCTTGTACCTCTCCCGGCCTTCAGTCTGATCGAAGTCGAAAAACTGCTTGGTCAAACGACCAGCTCCCAGACCTGGTCGAGCCGGATGGCTCCGGCCTCGAGCAGGTCTTTGTGGAAGCGGCGGATGTCGAAGTCGGCACCGTCTTTCTCCTTGCGGGCTTCCCTCATCTTCAGGATTTCACGTTCGCCGACCTTGTATGAGATCGCCTGACCAAACCACCCCAGGTAGCGTTTCACCTCCGATTCGGCGACATCACGCTCCTGAAGGCCGATCTGGTCCATGTAATCGACGGCGATGTCGTAGTTCCAGGTCTCCCCCGCATGGAGCGGGGCATCTTCGGGAATCTGCAGCTCGAGCTGGGTGCCGATGTCGACGACGATCCTGGTGGCCCGGAACAGCTGACTTGCCAGCAGTCCCAGGCGGTACTCGGGGTTGGCAAAGTATCCGAGCTCGTCCATCAGCCGTTCGGCGTAGAGCGCCCACCCTTCACCGGCACCGGACTTCCAGAGGAACAGCCGGTGATATCTCGAGACCTCGTCACGGAGCATCACGGCGGTGCCCACCTGTAGGTGGTGGCCCGGGAACCCCTCGTGATAGGCCGTCGACACCTCCTGCCACACCGGGATGGCGGTACGGGAGCCCGGGGCGTACCAGATCGATCCGGGACGACTCATGTCCTCCGACGGCGGGTGATACCAGGCACCGAGGGCGCCGTCGCCGGGCGCGATATTCACCGTTACCTTTCGTAGCTCCTCCGGCACGTCGAAGTGCTTCCCGGCCAACTGCTCGACGGCTTCAGCCTGGATCTTCTCCACGAACGCGGCAAACGCCTCATGTGACGGCTCCGCCCGTTCGGGATCGGTGTCGAGTAATTCGATTACCTCCTCGATCGACTTGTTCGGGTCGATCTCGGCAGCGGTCTGTTCCATCTCGGACCTAAGGCGATGGACCTCTTCCCATCCCCACCGGTATGTCTCTTCGGGGTCGATCGTGATACCCAGGAAGAAATCGGCAGCGCGCACATACCTCTCCCTCCCCACCGCGTCAGACTCGGCGGCCTCTGGCAGATAGGTCTGTTCGAGCCAATCGGCCAGCTCACCGTACGCAATGCGGGCCTTTCCGACCGCATCCTCGGTGGCTCCCAGGTCACGGCCCTTCTCGGCGGCCATCCTCACGTACTTGAGAAAGCGAGACTCGTCGGCGGCAAGTGAGCGGCATTGCTCGATCACCGACTCGACCTGGCGACGTGCCACCGTCCGGCCCGAGGCGATGCCTGCCTCCAAGCATTTTCTGTATCCGGCGATCGGTGCGTCGATCGACCCAAGGCGCGCAACGATTGCGCTCCAACCTTCGTCGCTTTTCGGGTCCATCAGATCGAAGATGTCCCGAAAGATCTGGGGTGGACTGAAGATATGATTCATGTCGACGAGGTGCTGGCCCTCCTCGCACCGGCGGAGGTTCTCCTGTAGCGCCGCCGAGACCACCCGGGCCGCCACCGCCTGCTTTCTCTCCGGATGGCCGAGGTGAGGTGCAAGCTCCACAATCGCGGCTTTGTAGAAGGCGCCCCTAGCCGCAT
>JBBDHT010000078.1:4048-12656 GCA_040880765.1 Acidimicrobiia bacterium
CTGCCCTCCGGGACCCCCGACATCCGTCAGTTCTCCACCGGGCGGGCCAACCTCACCTATTTGCTCAGCTATCCGGATGGCGAGGAGTTGGTGCTCCGCCGCCCCCCGCTGGGCCCGGTGGCTGAAGGTTCTCACGACATGTCACGGGAGTACAGGGTTCTCTCCCGACTGTGGAAGGCCTTCCCACTGGCGCCGCGGGCATTAGCCCTATGTGACGACCACGACGTGATCGGGAGTCCCTTCTTCATAATGGAACGCCTACCTGGAGTCGTCGTTAGAGAGACAGTTCCCGAGATCTTCGGCGGAGGTTCCGACGTCGACGCCAACCGCAAGCTGTCGGAAGTGGTCATCGACACCCTTGCCCGGTTCCACGCCGTCGACCCAAACTCATGTGACCTCGGCGAGCTCGGCCATCCGGAGGGATTCCTGGAGCGACAGGTGGAAGGCTGGTCGAAGCGTTGGGAGGCAGCACGGGACCAACCCAACGACGCCGCCGACGAGGTCGGCAAGTGGCTGAGGTCGCGGATCCCGGAATCACCCGCACCGACACTGATCCACAACGATTGGCGGCTCGACAACATGGCGGTGGCTCCGGACGACCCGGGGAGGTGCGCTGCGGTGTACGACTGGGATATGGCCACCCGGGGCGACCCGTTCGCCGACCTGGGCACGCTGATGGCAACCTGGTACGACCCCGGGGAAGCACCTTCATCGCTGAACCCGATGCCGACATCTGTGCCGGGATGGATAAGCCGGGTCGAGGCGATCCAGCGCTATGCCAGTCGGTCAGGACAGGACCTCTCCAACATCGAGTGGTACGTGGTGTTCGGCACCTGGAAGCTTGGTGTGATCCTGCAACAAATCTACATACGCTGGCTGCGGGGTCAGACCAGCGACCAGCGATTCGAGGTTCTCGGCGGCGGAGCGGTCCGGCTCTTCGAACTGGCGGCCACCCGACGGTCCTAGCTGGAAGCCCTATCATCCTCGGGCTGCCTCGAGAGGAATCCCTTGTTCGCCGTCGAGACCAAAGACATCACCAAGCACTTCGGGGCTGTGCGTGCCCTCGACGGGGTTTCCCTCGCCTTCGAACCGGGGATCGTCTATGGCCTCCTCGGACCGAACGGAGCAGGCAAGACAACTCTCATCCGAATTCTCGCCACTCTCTCGCGCCCGACGTCGGGGTCGGCCACGGTCGCCGGCATCGATGTCGTTTCAGATCCTATGGCCGTGAGAAACCGAATCGGGCTGGGAGGGCAGTTCGCAGCCATCGACGACTATCAGACGGGTAGGGAGAACGTCGAGATGGTGGGGCGACTGTACAACCTGAGTGGGGAGGAAAGTCGTCGCCGCGCCGAAGACGTGCTGGAGCGGATCCGGCTCACGGACGCCGCCGACCGCCCCGTCAAGACGTACTCGGGCGGGATGAAGCGTCGTCTCGACCTTGCGGCTTCCATTGTCGGCCGTCCTGAGATCCTGTTCCTCGACGAGCCCACCACTGGCGTCGACCCGGGCAGCCGGCTCGACCTCTGGGAATTGATCGAAGAGCTCGTGGAGGCGGGAACGACGTTGCTTCTGACGACACAGTATCTCGAAGAAGCAGATCGCCTTGCCGACAGGATCGGAGTGATCGACCACGGCAAGCTCATCGCTGAGGGTACGCCCGATGAGCTCAAGAACCGACTCGGTGGTGATGTCGTTGAAATCCACGCCGAACCCGAGGATGTCGGACGGGTCACACAGATTCTCGAAGCGATCGCCGGAGAGGAACCGACCGTGCGCGGCTTGTCGCTGACCATCCCTGCCCTACGGGGCGTGGAGACGCTGACCCGGGCGGTGCGAGAGCTCGACAGCGCCGGTGTCCGGCCCCGGGATATCGCCCTCCGCAAACCGACACTCGACGACGTTTTTCTCGCGCTGACCGGCAGCGCCGTCGCGGCCGAAGCAGGCCCTGAGGCTGGCAAGACGGATCGCACCCGAGGAAGGCGCCGATGACAGTCGGACCCTCCCCAAAGTTGACCTTCCGCCGGATGCTCATCCACACGTTTGTAATCACGAAACGGAACCTCCTGCGGAATATCAGACTGCCGCAGCTACTGGTGTTCGCCACGATCCAGCCGGTCATGTTCCTGGTCCTGTTCAACTTCGTCTTCGGCGGTGCAATTACCCAGGGTGGCCCGGCTGCCGCGGCCGGCACCTACATCAACTGGCTGATCCCCGGGATCCTCGTCCAGTCCGCAGTCTTCGGTGCCACTCAGACAGCAGTGGGGCTCACCGAAGACCTCAAGGCAGGTGTCATCGACAGATTCCGGTCGCTCCCGATGGCACGGTCGGCTGTTCTCACCGGGCGAACCAACGCCGACATGGTCCGCAACCTCTGGGTGCTCGGGCTGATGCTCGGTGTTGGGTTCCTGCTCGGGTGGAGGTTCGGCCAGGGCTTTCCAAGAATGGCCTTGGCTGTTCTCGTGGTGCTGCTTTTCGCCTACTCGATGTCATGGGTGATGGCGTGCATGGGCCTCGCCATCAAGGACACCGAAGCGGTGCAGGTAGCCGGGTTCCTCCCCATTTTCCCCCTTGTCTTTGCCTCCTCGGTGTTCGTCCCGACCGATACGATGCCGGATTGGCTTCAGGCGTTCGCCAACAACCAGCCGATCACCATCATCTCGAACACAGCCCGTTCATTGATGCTCCCCGATCAAGCGGTGGCTGCAATCGGATTCGACCGCACCACGCTGGTCCTGCAGTCGGCGGCGTGGATTCTCGGGATAATCCTGGTGTTCGCGCCGCTGGCGGTTCGCCTCTACCGGAGAGTCAGCGACTGAATCGGGGTCACGGTTCCCGTTCTGGCAGCGCCACAGGCCGAATCCACCTTGATTTGTCGTCACCAAGACGTAGGCTGATAATGGACGGGGAGGAAGTGTCCGGGAATAAGGGACAGGGGGCGCAACCGTGTGTATGAACAACTTGACTCGTCTGCCGCTGCCCGAAAAGCACGCGCCGGGACGGTTCGCATCATGCACCTAGTCGCCTGTCGTTTCTGTGGCGCCGACCTCACCATCCGGATGGTCGATCTCGGGATGCACCCGCTCTGCCAGTCTTTCCTCACCGCAGAAGAACTCGACAACATGGAGCCCTTCTATCCCCTCGAAGTCAGGGTGTGCCCCGAATGCCACCTGGCCCAGATCGGAGACCACGTCGCACCCGAAGCGATTTTCGACGACTACGCCTACTACTCCTCGTTCTCATCGGCATGGCTCGACCACGCCCGGGAGTACGCGGAGATGATGAGAGATCGATTTGGCCTGACTGCGGATTCGAAAATCCTGGAAATCGCCAGTAACGACGGCTACCTGCTCCAGTACTTTCTCGACATGGGAATGAAGGTGCTCGGCGTCGAGCCTTCGGCAAACGTGGCCAAAGCTGCTGAGGAAAAGGGCATCGAGTCGATCGGTGAGTTCTTCAACGAGTCACTGGGCCGGCGTCTCCGCAAGGAGGGGTACCGGGCAGATGTGATCGCTGCCAACAACGTCCTTGCCCATACGCCCTACATCAACGATTTCGTCGCCGGGGTGCCTGAGGCGCTCGCTCCCGACGGTGTGGCCACATTCGAATTTCCCCATTTGATGCGGCTCATCGAAGGCAACCAGTTCGACACCATCTACCACGAGCACTGGTCATACCTCTCCCTTGGAACGACCCAGAAGATCTTCGCCGCGCATGGACTGAAAGTGTTCGATGTAGAAGAGCTCTGGACTCACGGAGGATCACTGCGGCTGTACGTCGCCCACGACGAAAGTGCCGCGCATGCCGTCACGCCAAGAGTCGACGAGCTCATCGCGCGGGAGACGGAATTCGGCCTCTTCGACGATTCCGTGTATCTCAGCTTCGACGAAAAGGTGAAGTCGACGAAACGGAAGCTGTTATCTCTTCTCGTCTCCGCCAAAGACGAAGGGGCCTCGATAGTCGCCTACGGTGCGGCAGGCAAGGGCAACACTCTCCTGAATTATTGCGGTATTGGCACCGACTTCATCGACTACGGCTGTGACCGCAATCCGTACAAACAGGGCCGGTTCGCCCCCGGGACCCATATACCGATAGTGAGCCCGGACAGGATAAGGGAGACCCGACCCGACTATGTCCTGCTCCTCCCGTGGAATCTCAAGAATGAACTGATGGAACAGCTGTCATACATCAGGGAATGGGGAGGAAAATTCATCGTACCGATACCGGAAGCACAGATACTCGAAGGGGGAGAATCATGAAGGTAGTGCTGTTTTGTGGTGGACAGGGGATGCGGATACGCGACTTCAGCGGGGAGGTCCCCAAGCCCATGGTGATGGTTGGAAACCGCCCGATCCTATGGCATGTGATGAAGTACTACGCCTATTTCGGTCACAAAGAGTTCATTCTTTGCCTCGGGCACGGGGCGGAGGCCATAAAGAAGTTCTTTCTCGAATATGAAGAGGCCGTGTCCAACGATTTCGTGCTGAGAGGTGGCAGCGGCGAGCGAACCCTGCTGGGGACCGACATCGACGATTGGACTATCACCTTCGTCGACACCGGCCTTGAATCCCAGCCCGGTGAGCGATTGCGACGGGTCAGGCCCCACATCGGCGATGACGAGGTTTTCCTGGCCAACTACGCCGACGGTGTCACCGACCTCGACCACGCCGCATACATCGACGAGTTCGAAAAGCATGGCAAAATCGGCGCGTTCCTGGCGGTGCGGCCTCCGCATAGTTATCACGTCGCCCATCTCGAAGGTGATGACGCTATCGATTTGGTCCCGATGGGTGAGGAGGATCTATGGCTGAACGGTGGCTACTTCATCTTCCGCCGTGAGATCTTCGATTACATCGAGCCGGGCGACAAACTCGTCGAAGGCCCGCTCAGCCGGCTCACCAAGGAGCGACAGCTCCATGCTCACCGCTTCACCGGGTGGTGGTCTCCAATGGACACTTTCAAGGAACAGAATTACCTGGAGGGCCTGTACAACTCAGCGCAGGCGCCCTGGGCAATCTGGCGTAACGGCCGAGGCGAATGATCGGGCTCCGGCTCGAACGGGCACCGATATCTGTGGTCTGCCTCGGCGCCCACCCTGACGACATCGAGGTGGGGGCGGCCGGACTGCTTGCCTCGCTCGCGGAGCGATACTCCGATACCCGCTTTCTCTTCGCCATCGCCACCGGTGACTCCGACCGCCAGAAAGAGGCGACCGACAGCGCTCACAGCCTTCTCGGCGACCGGGTCAGCCTCGAGTTCGGGGGACTCACTGACGGGATGTTGCCCTATTCCCACGCTGCCGAGACAAAAGCCTTCATCCGGGCGACGGCACAGTCACCCGAGGATGTCGATCTGGTACTGGCGCCACGTCGCGGAGACCGCCACCAGGACCATCGATTGGTTGGTGATCTCGCCCACCAGATCTTCCGCTCCCAGATGATCCTCGAGTACGAGATCGTGAAGCTGGAGGGAGACCTGGGCCCGGTGGGCGCATACCACTCGTTGACCTTCGCGGCCGCAGAGTCGAAACTCGATCACCTCACGTCACACTTCCCGAGCCAACAGAGTAAACCCTGGTACGACCGCGAAACTTTCGCAGCACTCATGCGGATCCGGGGCGTCGAATGTCTTTCCACCGATGGCTACGCCGAGGCCTTCCACGCCGACCGGATGAGCATCTTGTAAGCGACATTCCGCCGTGCCAGAGGCCGCATCAGACCGCCTCGAATTCCTGTCCGAGCACCTCGGGTTCGACACTCCTCAGTAGTCGATCCCCCGCCGCGCCATCACCCCCCGGTCATAGGCGTGTTTCACCTTCCTCATCTCGGTTACCGTGTCGGCGATTTCCACCAGAGCATCGGGGGCGTCGCGTCCGGTGAGAATGACACTGGTCCGGGCCGGCCTCCCGGTCAACGTCGCCGCCACCTCACTCACGTCAATCCATTCCCAATTGATGGGGTAGGTGACCTCGTCGAGGAGGACGACGTCGTAGTCGCCTGACTCGATGAGATCCTTGGCGTGTTGCCATGCACCCCGGGCAATCGCCTCGGATTCGTCGATGTCTTCGGAATCCCAGGTAAACCCATCGCCCATCGACCACCACTCGACCCCGAGGTTGGTGAGGATCTTCTCCTCCCCCACCTGCCAGTCACCCGACTTCAAAAACTGGACCACCACCACCGACCAACCCCTCGAAACCGCTCGGAGCAGGGTGCCGAAAGCAGCTGTCGACTTTCCCTTTCCGTCCCCGGTATTCACCAGGAGAAGAGAAGGTTCTCTCACATTGCCTTTGGGCGGTGCCTCGCGTGGCGGCTTCTGATCGGTCATGTCGAATCGGCCTCTCTGCTCGGGATAACAGTAGGGCGCCCGTCCTGGACCACCACCACGACGCCACGACCGTAATGGGCTCTCAGCAATTCGGGGGTGAGGACCTCATCCCCCCTTCCTTCGGCAACTACCTTCCCCCCGGACATGAGAATCAAGCGGTCGGCGAATCGCTCAGCGAGGGTCAGGTCATGGATGGCAGTGACCACGGTCAGACCTCGGTCGAGGCGCAGACTGTCGATCAGTTCCAAAACCTCCACTGCATGGCCCATGTCGAGACTCGACGTGGGCTCATCGAGAAGAAGAACCGGGCTTTCCTGGGCCAGAGCTCGCGCCAGGACAACCCGCTGCGCCTCACCGCCGGACAGGGTTCCCAGCTGGCGGGATGCAAGACCGAGCAGGTCGAGTTGTCGGAGGGCGGCCTCGGTGGCTTCGAAGTCGACCGACCGCTCGCTTTGGAGATACCCGAGATAGGGAGTGCGCCCCAGGAGTGCGTAGTCGGCGACCGTCATTTCGTCGGGGAGGTTCGGGCGCTGTGGCATCCACGCCACATCGATCCCCGGTCGCCGGGCCCCATTCCCGAATGAGACCTCTCCGTCATGATCCACCCCGTCGATCGCCGCCCTGAGAATGGTCGACTTGCCGGCTCCGTTGGGGCCGATCAGGGCCACCCACTCGCCGCCGACCACCTCCAGGTCAACCGGCCCGACGGAGAACCCTCCGTTGTAGTTCACCGAAACACCATCCCAGCGGATCACGAGTCCCTCCCTACAGAGCGGAGAACGACCAGGAAGAAAGGAGCACCCACAAACGCGGTGACGATGCCTATTGGAAGCTCGGCCGGGGCCGCCGCCGTGCGGGCAACTATGTCTGCAGCAACGAGAAAGGCAGCACCGAACACGACGGACAGGGGCACTATCACCCGATAGCTCCATCCCGTTATCAACCTGACAGTGTGGGGAACGATTATGCCGACGAACCCGATCAGACCGCTGACCGACACCGCAGCCGCGGTGGCCAGGGTTGCCGCAAGCACCACCACCCAGCGGACCCGGTCGACGTTGAGACCCAATGCCGCTGCCTCGTCATCGCCGACGCCAAGCACGTCCAGCGCCCGACGGTGGATGAAGATCAGGACGATCGCAAGAATGGCATAGGGCAGCAACCCGGCGACCTGCGACCACCCGACAGTTGTAAGACGCCCGAACACCCACGTGTACACCGACCGGAGGGTCTCGACGTTGCGCTGCAGCAGGTACGTCTGAAAGGCGGTGGCGAATGCGGAGACGGCAACACCAGCGAGAATCAGGGCGGTTGCGGTGCGGCTCCCCATCGACCGGCCCAACAGGTAGGTCGCCGCCACCGCCACCACTGCACCGCCGAAGGCCAGCCCGGTCACCAATGTGCCGTCGAGACCCAGGCCGAACGCAATTGTCGCTCCCAACCCGGCTCCCGCCGCGACACCGAGCAGGTAGGGGTCAGCCAGGGGGTTGCGAAACACACCCTGGTACGCCGCCCCACCCACAGCCAGGATGGCGCCCACCAGAGAGCCCATCACCACCCGGGGGGCGCGAATCTCGTAGAGGACTCTCATCTCGGTGTCCGTCAACCCGTGGGAGATCTGCACACCAGGGACCGCGTCGAGGAGGGCACGAAGCGCCTCCCCGGCGGGCAGGCCGATTGGCCCGAGCAGCAGCCCGGCCAAAGATGCCAGCAGCCACGCCCCAAATGCGACGCTGAGGGCGACCGGCCCGACCCGGGCCGGTCGCAAGTGCGCGGAGGGTCCTCTATCTCTCAACCAACCGGCACCAGCAGCGCAATGGCTTTGGCGACCTCACGCATGAATTCGACGCTTCGGGGTGTCCACCGGGAGGCGAGATCCGCGTCGACTTCGATCACCGCTCCCGATTGGACAGCGGTCATCTCCGCCCATCCGGGTCGCTCCCTCAGGGTCTCGATCGACTCCCCGAAGCCGGCATCGGCGAGCAGGATCACATCGGGGTCCTCGGAGACGATGTATTCGGGTGAGAGCTGCGGGTAGCCAAAACCGTCCGGATCTGCCTGATCTGCGATGTTGACCAGGCCGAGGCGACTGTAGAGCTCTCCCACATAACTCGATGAGGACACCGAGTACAGGGTGTTGTCCACCTCGTGATAGATCGTCGTACCGGCGAGTTGGTCACCGAATTCGGCAACAACCTCGTCGATCCCGGTCTGCATGGCGAGAACCACCTCGGCAGCCTCGCCGACATGCCCGGTGGCGGCCCCGAGCGTTTCGATCTCG
>JBBDHT010000079.1:0-12585 GCA_040880765.1 Acidimicrobiia bacterium
GTGTAGAGGATGTAGAGGGGGTCTTCGGCGTTCAGTGAAACCGGGTCACACTCCTCTGATTGGCCATCGACGAGGTCGTGCCACCAGATGTCCCGGCTCTCATCCATGTCGACCCCGTGATCGGTCCGCTTCACCACGATCACCTTTTCCACTCCCGGGGTGGAGGCAACAGCCACGTCGCTGTTCGCCTTGAGCGGGACAACATTGCCACCGCGCCAGGCTCCGTCCTGGGTGATCACCACCCTGGCGTCGGCGTCGAGGATCCGGCTCGACAGGGCGTCGGAGGAGAACCCGCCAAAGACCACGGAGTGGACCAAGCCAAGGCGGGCGCAGGCGAGCATTGCGATGGGAAGCTCGGGGACCATCCCCATGTAGATCGCAACCCGGTCGCCCTTCTCGAGACCGAGGCTCAACAGACCGTTGGCAAACCTCCCCACCTCAGCGTGCAGGTCGGAATAGGTGAGGGTACGGGTATCACCGGGCTCGCCCACCCAGTGGTAGGCAACCTGGTCGCCATGGTCGGCGAGGTGGCGGTCGAGGCAGTTGTAGGAAAGGTTGAGCTCGCCGTCGGCGAACCACTTGTAAAACGGTGGATTCGAATCGTCGAGAACCTGGGTGGGCTCGGTGAACCAGGTGATCCGGTCCAGGGCCTGCTTTTGCCAGAAAGCCTTGAAATCTGCCGCTGCCTCCTCATGGATTCCGGGCCTGGCGTTTGCCTGAGCTGCGAACTCCGGGTCGACTTCGAAGAGCCGCTCCTCGTGGAGCAGGTTCTCGAGAGCTTCGGACATCAAATTCCTCCTCTAAGGGTTCTGCTCATTGGAAACTAACAGCCTTCGCTGACGCCACGCCACGAAACCGACCGAGAGGACCGCCAGGTACATCAGCCAGTCTCCGGCCCGTGCGTAAAAGGTTGGGGTACCTGGTTGAACAGTTCCGTAGACGATCTCGATCGTGCCCAACCCCGAGATGTCCGAAGTGAGAACACCGCGACTGTCGATGATGACCGACTTGCCCGTCACCGCGGCGTGGATCACCGGTACGCCCAACTCAGCAGCCCTCATCCTGGTCATCCCGATGAACTGGTCCGACACCGGTGTCGTCCCGTAGGAGCCCTCGTTGGTGGCGATGACGATCACCTCCGCACCGGCGGCGACGTGCTGTCTCGCGTAGCGAGGGAAGGAGCCCTCGAAGGAGATGACCGAGCCGAGGGCGAACTCAGGATGATCGAACACCACCGGGCCATCTCCGGGAACCATGTCACGGGGGACTTGAGACAGGTCGGGGATCCATTCGAAGAGCGGTCGAAACGGGATGTATTCCCCAAACGGCACACCCTGTTGTTTGCGGTACTCGCCCACGATCTCACCGGTGTCATCGAAGACGACGTTGGCGTTGACCCAGTGCTCCTCGCTGATCGGGCGGTCGCTTCCCACCAAGAACCAGGAGCCGATCCTCCTCGCTTCGGAGCCGATTGCCGCACCAACCTCCTCGTTCTGCACGGGATCTGCGTTGAACGAACCGGTGGAGCCCTCCGCCCACACCACCAGGTCGACTGAGCCGGGCTCGATGTCACCGGTCAGCTCGAGATGCTGCTGAAAGGTGCGAAGCCGCTCATCGGGGGGGCATTTCTCGTAGGGACAAGGGGTCGAGCCCTGGACAATCGCCACCTGCGTCGGCTCCGCTGCATCCTCGACAGTGATTGTGTCGACAAGCCATGCGGCGCTGATGACGACGGCAGGTGCGGCAAACGGGGCCAGCATCCACCAGGACCACTCGTTGCGTCCGATCACGACTCGTACCACCAGAACGAGACCGGCGGCGACACCCACGACCAGGACGGTCCAACCCGATGTGCCGATGAGAGATGCCCCGGAGCGGACCGGGCCCAGCCCGGACAGGGCGTACCCGGCACCTCCCCACTCCAAGCCACTGAATGGGAAGTGATACCGGATGAGCTCCGTAAGGGACCATATGCCTACTGCGTAACCCGCCCAGATGCCCGGCGACGCATCCCGATGGCCCGCATGCCACCAGCCGAAAAACCAGAAGTACCAGGATTGGACAAACGCAAGCGGTAGCAAGGCGATCAACCCGAGCTCGATCGACCACCACATCAGCGCAACGAAGAAGCTGAACCCGTAACAGGCTCCGACGAACATCCCATGCAGCCGGCTGTTCGTCGACCGGAGAGCCCAGAGGAAGAGCGCTATCCCGGGAATTATCAGTAATCCCGGGCCGAACCTGGGAAAGGCCAGGGCCGAGATGACGCCACCGACGAGGGCGAGGATCAGTGAGATCACGCCGATACGGTACCCAGCGGATTCTTTAAGTTCCTCGGCAACGCCCGACGCCGTAAAGTCATCGCTATGTGGGAAGGTGATCTATGGGTAGCTCTTCGTGCTGCGAGGGCCGGAGCCGACGAAGTGTTGGCCGGGGCCGGCACCGAATTCCTGACCCAGATGAAGGGCAACGTCGATCCTGTAACCGAGATCGACGAGCGCGCTGAGACCGCGATCCGCTCTAGCATCACGGCCCATTTCCCCGATGACTCGATACTCGGCGAGGAGGAAGGAGGGGAAGGCTGGAAACAGGGCAGGGTATGGATCATCGACCCGTTGGACGGGACGATCAATTTCGTTCATTCGATGCCCCATTTCTCGGTTTCGGTGGCCTTGTGGGACGACGGTATCCCGTTGATCGGTGTTGTGATCGACGTGATGCGCCAGGAGGAGTTCGTTGCCGTGCGCGGCGAGGGCGCCCGGCTCAACGACCGGCCAATAGGTGTCTCGGACACCCCCTCGATGAATGAATCGGTGATCGTCACCGGGTTTCCCTACGACCGTCAACAGCACGCACGGGAGTACCTCGAAGTTGTAGCCAACGTGCTGGAGATTGCACAAGGAATCCGTCGTTTTGGCTCGGCAGCACTCGACCTCGCCTGGGTCGCTTGCGGACGGTTCGACGCCTACTGGGAGTTCGGGATAAAACCGTGGGACGCGGCAGCCGGAACCCTGCTCGTCACCGAAGCAGGTGGCATCGTGAGCGACCATCTTGGGGCCAGCAACGATCTCGACGCCGGTGCCTGTATCGCCAGCAACGGCAAGATCCACGACGAACTGCGTGAGATAGTGTCGAACGGGATGCCGGAGCACCTGAAGTGAGGTTTCACGACCACCATTTCCATCCCCTCGGGTACGTGGGCATGGTGACCGGCCTCGACCTGAACGACGCCTCCGACTTCGATGACGTTGCCCGACGCTTGGCGGACCGGTATGACTCGGTTGACGGTGCGATCATCGGCCAGCGTCTCAACGACGAGGGACTGAAGGAACGTGCTCTGCCTGACCGGAGCCTGCTCGACTCGGTCTCGACCGACCGGCCCATCCTTGTCTACAGATACTGCGGGCACATCGGCATCGCTAACACGGCTGCTCTCGAGCTAGCCGGGCTGAGTTCTGATGCTGCCGACCCGGACGGCGGCTCTTTCGATCGGGACCACACCGGGAGACCCACGGGTGTCGTCCGTGAGACGGCCCTGAAATTGGTGTCCGACGCACTCTCGGAGATGACGACCGGGCCCACCAATGAAGAGGTGCTCAACGCCTTCGGCCGTCTCGAGGATCTGGGTATCGGCTCGGTGACCGGCATGGTCTCGGCAGGGGAGCCGATGTGGTGTGGGGTCGGTAACGAGCTGGAGACCTTGATCGAGCTCGCACCCGAGCTCCCCATCGACATCAATGTCATCGTCATCACCGACTCGCCGGAGACACTGGCGTCGGCCGCCGCGCGAATCAGAGCCGCCGGTGGGCGGCTCCGGTTCGGAGGGTGGAAGGATTTTGCCGACGGAAGTTTCGGAGGCCACACCGCAGCGATGTATGAGCCCTTTGCCGACAAGCCCGATGAGGTCGGCGTGCTCCGGCTCCGTCCGGCCCACGCCGAGACGATGGCGCGGACGTCTATCGATCTGGGCGGAGACGTGGCCATCCACGCCATCGGAGACCGGGCTAATGACGAGGTCGCCAACCTCTTCGAGCACCTGATCTCCGAAGGGGCCGACCCTGACCGCCTCCGGGTTGAGCACGCCTCGATTCTCACCGAACGGACTGTGGCCAGATTCGCAGCACTCGGAATCACTGTTTCGGTACAACCGGCATTCCTCGCCTCCGAAGAGGAGTGGCTGGAGAGGAGACTTGGTCAAAAGAGGATGAGTCGCGCCTACCCCTTCCGGGAGATGGCCGAAGCCGGGTTGAAGCTGATCGGCGGCAGCGACTGTCCGGTGGAGCCTCCGGACCCCCGGATCGGAATACGTGCCGCGGTAGACCGTCACGGGATAAATCCCGACCAGGCTCTGACTGAGGCGCAAGCCCGGCAGCTGTTCCAGCCGCCGCAGCGGGACTGACCGCAACGTCCCCTATCGGATTTGAGATTCCGGCGGAGCCACTACCGTTCTCCTCCGCATGTACTCATACACAGACATCACCGCTGAAGACATATTCCGGGGCACCGATCGCATGATCTCCGAGGCACGCGCAGTCCTCGACGAGGCGGTCTCACCAAAGGAGGAGCGCACCTTTTCCAACACTTTGATGCCGGTCGACCGGGTCGGAGACATCCTCTCTCACGCATTCGCCCGTTACGCATTCATGGGATACGTCCATCCCGAAGCGGAAGTGCGCAAGGCCGGAAACGACGCCCAGGAGAAACTGAACACATTCGGTGTCGAGATGATCTTCCGTGACGACCTCAACACAGCCGTCAAGGAATATGCCGAGACCGCTGAGGCCTCCTCCCTGGAAGGGGAGAAAGCCCGTTTCCTCGAGTTCCTGCTCCGTGACCTGCGCCGTGCCGGTCACGAGCTCGACCCGGAAACAAGAGCAAGCGTCAAGGAGAAGACCCAACGGCTTGTCGAGCTCGGAGTGCGGTTCCAGAACAACATCGACGAGTGGTCCGACCACATCCTGGTCAGCGAAGACGAGCTGGAAGGGCTGCCCAAATCGTTCGCCGAGTCCCTCGAGACCGACGAGAAAACCGGGAAACTGAAGGTGACTCTCGACTATCCCCACATCCTTCCCTTCACCGAAAACGCCAAGCGCCGCGACCTGAGAGAAGAGCTCAGCCACAAATTCAACACCCAGGCGGTCGAAGCCAACCGGCCAATCCTCGAAGAGGCCATCCGGATCCGAGACGAGATCGCCAATGACTTCGGGCTTCCCAGCTGGGCGCACTACCAACTCGAGGAGCGGATGGCGAAGACCCCGGAGGCCATATTTGATTTCTACGAGAGCCTCCTACCTCCACTATCAGAGCAGGGCAAGGCCGATGTGGGTGAGATGGCAGAGCTGCTCAAAGAGGAGGCGGGGGACGACACTGTCCAGGTCTGGGACTGGCGCTACTACGACACGCTGCAGCGGAAGACGGACTATGGCGTCGACCCCTTCGAGGTTGCGGCGTACTTCCCTCTCGACTCGGTGCTCAACGGAATGTTCGAACTCGTTCAGGAGACTTTCGGTCTCACCTTCCAAGAGGAGGACGCATCCGATGCCTGGCACCCCGATGTGCGTCTGTTCTCGATGTCGGACTCGGCCACCGGTGAGCACCTGGCCCATTTCTACCTCGACCTGTTCCCGAGGGAAGGCAAGTTCGGGCACGCTGCGGAGTTCCCGCTCATCATGAGCCGGCGGCTCGAGGACGGGTCCTATCAGAACCCGATCTGCGCCATGGTCGCCAACTTCACCAAGCCGACCAAGAGTGCACCGTCCCTCCTGCAGCATTCCGAAGTGGAGACACTGTTCCACGAATTCGGCCATGTGCTTCATCAGAACCTGGGGCGCACCGAAACCGCTCGATTCTCCGGCACCAATGTCGAACGTGACTTTGTGGAAGCCCCGAGCCAGATCATGCAGCATTGGGTGTGGAGAGCAGAGGTGTTGAAGAAGTTCGCCCGGCATCACGAGACCGGAGATCCAATTCCCGACTCTCTCGTCGACAAACTCGTCGAGGCCCGACAACTCAACATCGCAGTGCACCAGCTGCGGCAGCTCCAGTTCGGTTGGCTCGACCAGGAGATACACAAGCCCGGCCCGTCGAAGGACCTGGTCCAGGCATTGAAGGACGCCGCAGCGATCTCGCTTCTCCCCCACCCGGAAGGAACGTTCTCGCTCTCTTCGTTCGGCCACCTCATGGGCGGATACGACGCCGCCTACTACGGCTACATGTGGTCTGAGGTCTACGGAGACGACATGTTCTCGGTGTTCGAGGAGAAGGGGGCGACCAACCCCGAAGTCGGAATGGCGTACCGACGCGAGGTGTTGGAACGGGGCGGTTCGGTGGATGCCGACGAGATGTTACGCAAGTTTCTCGGTCGGGAACCCGATAACAAAGCATTCCTCAACAAACTCGGAATTAGCTAAATCCGGGGGTACACCGTCTAGAATGGATGTTGTGGAGGGAACCAAACCGTTCCCCTGCGACGTCTTATGTCTAACCAGGGGCCATTTGCCTCGGGAGAAAGACAATCCAGCGGATTGAGACCCGCCAGATCCCCTGATTCCTTTTATTGATGGAATCACACATCCAAGAGACTTGTTTCAACGAATAGAGAGAAAGAACCCACCCACCAGGAGGGGTACAAAATGACTGATACAGTTAGAGGAGCGGCCATCAAGGGTGTAACCCGACCGTCCAAGCGTTTCAACACCGGGCGTGTCTGCGCCAAAGGTGAATGTGACACCAGGCTCTCCCAATACAATAAGGCAGAGTATTGCCACGCGCATGCTCCGATCCGATTCCCCCGTGTCCGCGGGAAGATCATGGACGAGCAGGACGCCTGAAATAAGTCCTCGCCGCGCGAGGTTGAACGAGACCCACAACCAGTTTGGCCGGGAGACTTCCCCCTCCTCCCCGCTTCCGGCCAAGCACACAAAGAGAACCCCGATCATCGATCGGGGTTCTCTTGGCTAGATCTCTTCCACCGCCTCCGGGGGAACAGTTATCAGTTCTTGCTGGCGATGGTCTGGCAGCGGTTGGGGTCGAGGCACTCTGCGGGGTCCATTCTGCGGGCACGCCGGGTCATTGTGACGAGATGGGCCCGGGTCCGCTCCAGTTCGGCAATCTGGCGATCGAGATCGGCCAGGTGGTAGTCGAGCAGTTCCACGGTGTGCTGACATGTCGACTCGCCACGGTCTCTCAATTCGAGGATGTTGGCGATCTCCTTCAAGGTCAGACCGGCCGACTGGGCGTCCTTGACGAAATTGATCCTGTCGACGAACTCGTGGTTGTAGTTTCTGTAACCGTTGGCGTCTCTGTCTGGCTCAGGGAGGACCCCGGATTCCTCATAGAAGCGCAGAGTCTTGGTAGCCACTCCGGTATGCCGGGCAAGTTCACCGATTCTCATGATTCCACAGTAGCCACTTGACCTTCCAGTGCGCTGGAAGGTGTAGAATACCGGCATATGACACAGGTATCACTGCAGGTCCCCGAAGTCCACTGCGACCATTGCAAAACGAGCATCGAAGGCGCGGTCTCGCAACTGTCTGGCATCAACACCGTCGCTGTCGCCATAGCTGACGCATCGGTCTCCGTTGATTACGACGAGGACCAGGTCGACCTGGACCGGATAAAGACAGTTATCGAGGAGCAGGGTTACGCCGTCTTCGGATAACACAACGACCACCTTCCGTTTCGATGTAGACGGGATGACATGCGCCACCTGCTCGACGCGGGTGGAGCGGGTGCTCACCCGTCAGGAAGGAGTGGACAAGGCCTCGGTGAACCTTGCCGGTGCCTCCGCTTCGGTCGACGTCGCTGCAGGGACCGACCCTGCCGACCTGATCGCGGCCGTCGACAAGATCGGCTACACCCTCAGCCATCACGAGCCCGAGTCAGGACGAGATGTTGTCGAAATGTATTCCGGGGAGGAGCGCGAGGAACGTCGCAAGTTCTGGATAGCTGCCGCGCTCACCGCTCCGGCGATGGCCCTGCACCTCTTCGGGCCTCACGAAGTATGGAATTCGATACTCCAGGCCATCCTGGTCACACCGGTCCTCTTCTATGTGGGCGCCAGATACCACCGTGTCGCCTGGCGCCTGGCCAAACAGGGAAGCGCCAACATGGACACCCTGATCTCACTTGGTTCGCTTGCCGCCTATCTCTACTCGGTGTTTGTCGTCTTCAGCCATGGGGACGTGTTCTTCGAGACGTCGGGGATGATCATCACTCTGATCACTCTGGGGAAGGTATTCGAAGCCCGGGCAAAAGGGCAGGCATCGGATGCCGTCCATCGACTTCTCCAATTGCGGCCGGAAACAGCGACGCTCGTGACCGACGCCGGGACACGGGAAGTCGACATAGACCAGATCTCGCCTGGAGACATCCTCCGGATCAAGCCCGGCCAGAAGGTCCCCACCGACGGGGTTGTTCGACAGGGCGAGTCCAGCGTCGACGAGTCGATGCTGACCGGCGAAGCCGCCCCGGTTCCCAAATCACCGGGCGAGGAGGTGATTGGCGCCACTGTCAACCAGGCCGGCAGCATCACCATCGAAGCGACAAAGGTAGGGGCCGATACGGTCCTGGCCGGCATCGTGAGGATGGTCGAAGATGCCCAGAGCTCGAAGGCCCCCATCCAGAGGCTGGCGGACTCCTACTCGGCGAAATTCGTCGGTGCCGTGCTCATCATCTCCCTGTTCGTCTTCGGATTCTGGCTCACCGCAGGCGACAGCGTGGGCGAGGCGCTACGAATCGCGGTTGCCGTGATGATCATCGCCTGCCCGTGCGCGCTCGGTCTGGCGACGCCGACCGCAGTGATGGTGGGGTCGGGGCGAGGCGCCGATCTCGGCATCCTCTACAAGCGCGCCGAGGTGTTCGAACAAGCTCGCAGCATCGACGTGATGATGTTCGACAAGACCGGGACGCTGACCCGTGGCGTCATGACTGCACAGGAGGTGCTCACCGATGCCGACAAGGCGGAGTTCCTCCGCTTGGTCGGGTCCCTGGAGGCAGCGTCCGGACACCCGATCGGGATGGCAGTGGCCCTCGCTGCAGATGAAGCCGATGTGGGGTTGGTCGAGGTCGATGGATTGGTGACCGAGCCCGGCATGGGCGCCAGGGCAACGGTCGGTAACAACGTCGTGGTGGTCGGCAAGCCCTCCTATCTCCGGGACTCGGGCCTGAGTGGCGAAGAGTCATGGATGGCGGACTTCGAGCGCTTGCAGGCGGCAGGCCAAACCGTGTTCATGGCGGGATGGGACGGTTCGATTCGGGGCGTGGTCTCGGTGTCCGACTCGCTGCGCGTCGAGTCGATCGAGGCAGTACGCCGGCTGACGAAGCTGGGCATCGAGGTGGAATTGGTCAGCGGAGACGGGCCCGGCGCCACCGCCAGGGTTGCTCGAGCCACCGGCATCGACTCCTACCAGGCGGGTGCCACTCCCGACTCGAAAGCAAAGCGGGTGGCCGGCCTGCAGGAGCTGGGCAAAACCGTCGCCTTCTACGGCGACGGTGTCAACGATGCGCCGGCGATAACCCAGGCCGACCTGGGTTTGGCGGTCGGATCGGGCACCGGTGTCGCGGTGGAGGCGGGTGACGTCGTCATCCTCAACGACGACCCGCGCAGCGCCGCCATCGCAGTCGAACTGGCGCGAGCAACATTCCGGACCATCCGGGGGAACCTGATCTGGGCGTTCCTCTACAACACGGTGGCGATACCGGTAGCCGCCATCGGGTTACTGACACCCACCATCGCCGCCGGGGCCATGGCCTTCTCCTCGGTCTCTGTGGTCCTCAACGCGCTCCGGCTCAAACGATTCGATGCACACCTCTAATGGTGTGTCGGTTGAGTGGTGAAGCGTGAGGCGCCTCGAGATTCATAGCCCCACTACCCGTTTGTGTGGAGTATGTTGACACCATGTCCGGACTGAAATGGTTTGAGCATCCGGTCCTGAGGGACCCAATCGCCCTGATCGCCTTCGAGGGTTGGGGCGATGCTGGCGAGAGCGCAAGCACGGCTGTCGCCGGATTCCTCGAGCATCCCGCAGCACGGCGTGTCGCGACCATCGACCCCGATGAGCACTTCGATTTCCAGGTGCGTCGCCCCGTGGTCTCCCTGGATTCGACCGGCGTCCGCTCCATCCACTGGCCACGCAACGAATTGTGGGTGGTGGAGACCCCGGAACAGGACCTGTTGATCGTCCTCGGGGAGGAACCCCACTACCGATGGAAGTCGTTCGTCTCCGAGTTGATGAGTGCGTTTGAGAACCTCGATGTCAACCGGGCGATAACGGTGGGGGCTTTCGTCGGCCAGGTGGCACACACCCTCCCTGTCCCCCTGGTTGGCTCGGCGACGAAACCAGACGCCCTTGCCCTCCACGACCTGCTGCCCTCCGGATATACCGGGCCCACCGGCATCCTCGGGGTGCTGAATCAGGCCCTGGGGGCAAAGGGAATCGATGTCATCTCGATCTGGGCGGCGGTGCCGCACTATCTGTCCAACCAGGAATACCCGCCAGCCACAGAGGCGCTTGCAATCAAGGCGTCGGCCCTGGTCGGGGTGCCTCTCGACATCGGGGAGATGACCACATCGAGCCGCCAGTTCCTGTCCACGGTGGACGCAGCAATCGAGGAGAACGAGGAGCTCGCCGAGTATGTCGAGCAACTCGAGCAGGACGCGGCGAGCCTCACCCCCGAGGACGGGCCAGAGCTGGTCGAGGAGATCGAGCGCTTCCTCAGGGATCGATGAGCTCCAGACGCTCACGGCAGTCATCAACCTGATGACCTACCTGCTCTACATTCATCTCGTAGCCGCGACCGTGTGGGTTGGAGGGCTGATACTGATGGCAGGGATTGTGCCCGCAGTCCGCAACGCGACCGACGATCGCACGGTGATTCAGGCGGTTGCGAAACGGTTCGGGGTGATCTCGTGGACCGCGTTGGCTGTGCTGGTGGTGACCGGCATCACCATGATCATGATTGGCTTCAATCTGTCCACAACGCTGACCACCAAGATCGGCCTGGTAATCGTTTCCGCGGCGTTGGCCGCCTGGCACACGGTGTCAGCGCGCCACCAGACCCCACGAACGAGAGGCCTGATCCAAGCGACGATCCTCGTCCTCGCCCTGGTGATCCTCGGCCTCGCCATCAACCTCTGATAACCCATTCCTAAGGCGCAGCGTCTCAAATGTGATACGTGGAGCCTACGGAACGCTCAACAGAGCCATACGAGAAGGACCGGCCACGAGGGGCCGGTCCTTTCGACTACTTACGCTTGTGGCGGTTGGCCTTGAGGCGTTTGCGGTATTTGTGTTTGGACATCTTCTTACGACGCTTCTTAACGAGCGATCCCATAGAAAAACCTCACATTTCAGGGAGAAAGTCACTCCTCATGGTCGCGCTTTTCCACCGTTAGGTCAACTCGGCCGGGAGATGGCTGCCCTCCCGAATCTGTTGACAGAGCGTGACAAATTGATATAGTTAACTAAAAGGTTAACTATATGATCGACGGTGACAGCAGCCTTGACAGCGTGTTCGACGCCCTCGCCAGTGAACACCGGCGGGCGATCCTGCACGCTCTCAGTCTGCGCCCCCATTCGATCAGCCAGTTGGCCTCGCTGCGGGAACTCTCACTACCCGCGATCCACAAACACATCCTTGCGCTCGAAGAGGCCGGGATGGTGATTCGCAAGAAGTCGGGACGGACCAACTTCCTTGCGCTCAACAGAGTTCCGCTCCGGGCACTCCAGGAGTGGGTGGGCCAGTTCAACCCGTACTGGGGTGACGAGCGAGAGACGCTTGAAAACTATGTCCGCCACATGGGCAACGACCAACCCCGTAAGGAGGGTTCACAATGAAGAAGTACATGTTTCTGTATCAGGGAATGTGGGATCCAACCAGTCAGGAGATGAAGGACGCGTGGACGAACTGGTTCGCTGAGATCGGGGGCAGCATCGTCGACGGTGGGAACCCATTCGGGGAGGGACGCGAGGTGACGAAGGACGGGACCAGGGACCTCCCTCTCGAACCCGGTTCGACAACCGGTTACACGATGATCGAGGCGGAAAGCATGGATGACGCCGAGAAGCTGCTCGAGAACTGCCCGATCGTCACCAGCGTCCGCATCTACGAGGCGATGTCGATGTGACCCGGACCGTCCGGGTCGCCCTTCTAGCTCGGCTTCAGAGGGACGATCCCGACCGATAGAAGGCGGTCCTGAAGGGGTCTGTCGATGTAGTCCATGTTGTGGCGTTCCCGTAGGTGATCCATGGCCTGTTCGAGGAGCTTCTCCTCAGTGTCACCACGCTCGGTATAAGTGCATCCCGGCATGATGCGCTCACAGGCAAATTCAAACACGGCTGACCCCTTTTCGCTGCCGACTTATTCGCTGTGGCGGATTATCGCAGACGGTGCCTCTGCGTGTCCGCGAAACCTGCCCGTGTTATGCCGTCCAGGAAAGGGCCCCGGCTTGATCCGGGGGCTTTCGACTCGGTATCGCCGGATTCTGTCATTGCAATTCGAATTGCCGCGTGACTCACACCAGACCGGTTGTGGCTACCCCTGGCTGAAGGGCATCGAAGCCCTCCTCCTCGAGTGCCGAAACGA
>JBBDHT010000080.1:0-12481 GCA_040880765.1 Acidimicrobiia bacterium
ATCAACGACGTCACCGGCTTTCGCAACCCCGACATGATCGATGTCGCCGCGGTGTCGGGCTGCGGCGTTGTGGTGATGCACATGCTCGGCGATCCCAGGACGATGCAGAAGGAGCCCCGGTACAACGATGTCGTTCACGAGGTGAGGGCGTTTCTCCTGGGCCAGGCGCAGCGTCTCGTCGATGGCGGAGTGAACCCCGCTGCGATCGCCGTCGACCCGGGGTTCGGGTTCGGCAAGACAGTCCGGCACAACCTCGAGCTGGTGAACAGGCTTGGGGAGATCGCCGGGTCTGGCTATCCGGTGATGCTCGGGGCATCGCGGAAGTCAACGCTGCGGGAGTTGACCGGCGAAGAAGATCCAAAGCGGCGCGACGGGCATACGGCGGTGATGACCGCACTCGGTTTTGACCGCGGAGCCAGGATATTTCGGGTGCACGACGTGGCCCAATCCCGGGATGCGCTCCGGATTGCCGCCGCTATCGTGAGCCCACAGAGATGGGAAGAATGGCAGCAGGATTAAAACCCCGGGGATTCACCTGGGTCATCAACGAGCGCCTTGCCGTCTCCGAGCGAGTTGGTGGGTCCGGATTCCAACATCGGAAGGTGCGCCGGGAAGAGGAAATCACCTGGTTGGTCGAAGAGGCCCGCATCAACACCGTGGTTTCGATGCTCCCCGGAAACCAGAATGTCGCCGCCTATCGGGAGGCCGGTATCGCCACCTACACAGTCCCGTTGGACGGCTCCCTCGACCGAAGGGACCAGATCATCTTCTTCAAGACCCTCGACATGGCGATGGCTCGCAAGAAGTCCCGCGTCCTTGTCCACCGCGAATCTGTCGACGATACTGTCGGCGGTTTACTCGGGGGTTTCCTGGTCAACTCCGGGTTGGTCGAAGATCCGATTCTCGCTCTCGCAGTGATCCAGCAGATACTCGGCCGGGCGCTCGGGCCGGAGGGTCGATCGCTGATTCCGTCTGTTATGAGCTGATGGCCGACCGCATCCGGATCTCCGGCATCGAGGTGCTGGCGAAACACGGGGTTCTCGACTCCGAGAAGCAGGATGAGCAGAAGTTTCTCATCGACCTCCAACTGACGATCGATCTCGGAGCCGCGGCCACCACCGATCGGCTGGAGGAGACAGTCGACTACGGAGAGCTCTCCCAACGGACTCACGACTTCGTGGCCTCGCACAGTTTCAATCTGATCGAGAGGCTTGCCCACGGCATTGCCGACCTGGCGATGGAGTACTCGAAGGTGGAGGCCGTCGAAGTGACCGTCCACAAACCGGACGCGCCCATCGAAGTGCCGTTTGTCGACGTCTCTGTCACTGTCAGCCGGGAGAGATGACTCGATTCGCCATCTCGATGGGATCGAATCGCGGTGACCGTATCGGACACCTGCGCCGGGCAATCGAAGAGCTTTCCGAAGGTGCCTCGATCGAATCCATATCGTCTCTTTACGAGACCGCCCCGGTGGGAGGGCCTGAGCAAGGGTCCTACCTCAACGCAGTCGTTGTCCTCACATCCGAGACCGATGCCCATGGCCTGCTGGCACTCCTGCACCGGATCGAGGCCGGGAGCGGGAGGACAAGGAAAGTTCGCTGGGGACCGCGTACCCTCGATCTCGACATCGTCGCCACAGACGGTGAGCCGGTCGATGATGGCCCAAAGCTGATCGTTCCCCACCCGAGGGCAGGAGAGCGGCGCTTCGTCCTCGAGCCGTTGGCTGAGATCTGGCCCGAAGCGCCGCTAGGCGGGGGAGCCACCGCCGGCGACATGTTGACCCGGGTATCCGATCAAGAGGTCGTCCAACTCGCCCGGTCGTGGGTGAAAGAGCCGATTCAGGGCCGCTTCTGGGTCGGCGGCCAGCTGGTGGTTTTCGCTCTCATCGCGTTGGCAATCGCCGGGCAGGGGTCTCTTCCCCGGATGGTGACTCCGTGGCGGGTTGGAGGGACGATCCTTGCCCTCGCCGGACTGGCACTGATGCTGTGGAGCGCCCGCAGCCTGGGACGCAACCTCACCGCCATGCCCGAACCGCTTCCGGGAGGAGAGCTTGTGGCCCGGGGTCCGTACCGGTTGGTGAGGCATCCGATGTACACGTCGGTCTTCCTGCTGTTTGTGGGAGTCTCCACCGTTTTCGACTCGATCGGCGCGGTCCTTCTCTCCGTCCTTCTCATCGGTTTCTTTGCCCTGAAGTCGCGGTATGAGGAGAGGCAGCTACGGATCGCCTACCCGGGTTATGGCTTGTATCTGGGACGGGTCCCGGAACGATTTTTTCCAATTCGACCGACGGATCATCAGTGACTTTCGCCTCTACCTCGATCCGGCGAGTCGTGCTAGCTTGGAAACATGCGAAGAGGCCGCGGCCCGCCGACGCTCCTTCTGCGAACTGAGTCGATCAGAACACAGGAGGTTCATTTAGATGGCCAAACGGTCCCGCAAAAATCGTCACCAGATTCCCGGCTACGACGAAAGCCGCCCCTCACGCGAAGAGCGTAAGCAGGAGCATCGTCGTGTCCGTCATGCCGCACACCAGATGCTGCACATGGTCGACGACCCGGAAGAAGTCGAGGCATTGCCCGAGGTACGACGGAGCAGAGTGCCCGAAGTTCCGCCGGTGACCGACACTCCTTCGAAGCACCGCTTCAGGGTATGGAAAACCAAGTTTTGGAAAAGGCGTGACCGATACCAGGACATGAAAGCCGAGATCGACTCGAACTGGCCCGTAATCACATCCGAGCAGTTGCGGCACAACCAGCCGTAGATAGGCAAATACCCCGACCGCTACTCTTCCATATGTGACAGGTGACAGATGCGGTTGGTGATCGTCGGCCCCGGCCGGGCCGGTGGTTCGATCGCGCTAGCCGCAATCGCTGCCGACCACGAAATCGTCGGAGTGGTCTCCAATGACCGGGAAGATCGCTTCGGACCCTCATTGTCGCCGGGCATTCCCTGGCCCGATGCCGACCTTGTCCTCATCTGTGTCAAGGATGACCAGATCGAGTCGGTGGCCGAGGCGTTGTCGGAATGGATCGGGGACACTCCCGTGGTTGCCCATGTATCGGGTTTCGTCCCCGTCACGGCTCTGAGGCCTCTGTCGTCTCCGAGCGTCTCCATTGGTGGGTTCCATCCGCTTCAAACCCTTCCTGACCCTGAGCGCGGCGCGACGGCTCTGGCCGGGTCACACGTTGGCATCGGGGGCGAGGAGCTGGCAGAAGACACCTTGATCCACTTCGGGGTCTCTCTGGGGATGGA
Source organism: Acidimicrobiia bacterium (assembly GCA_040880765.1). Lineage (GTDB taxonomy): Bacteria > Actinomycetota > Acidimicrobiia > Spongiisociales > ZC4RG35 > MA-ANB-1. The sequence continues at coordinate 3,253 of JBBDHT010000080.1, forward strand.
GCCGTTTCGCCTCGAGGACGAAGTGCGGCCGTTGTACCACGCCGCTTCCGCTGCGGCAGCGAACTTTGTGGCGACAGCTCTGGCAACCGCGTCGGATCTGTATGCGGCCGCGGAGATCGATCCGTCTGTCGCCGAGCCACTCGTCGCCCGCATCGCACACAACGTGTTCCAGTCGGGTGGGCGGGAGTCTCTCACCGGTCCCATTGCCAGGGGGGACACCGAGACGGTGGTCGGCCATCTGGTGGCAGCCCATCAGGTCTCGGAGTCGGTAGGCAAGCAGTTCCGGCTGATGGCCGAGGCAACTGCGATACTTGCGGGCCGATTCAACGAGGTGAAAGATTGGAAGTAACCAAGACCTTTGCCGAGACCCGGACCCTCTACCAGGGTCGGATCGGGCTGCTCCCGACCATGGGGTACTTCCACGAAGGTCATCTCTCATTGATGGACCTGCTTCGCGACCAATGCGACACACTTGTCGTCTCCAACTTCGTGAACCCGACTCAGTTCGACAAAGAGGCCGACCTCACCGCTTATCCGCGTGATGTCGATCGCGACGGCGAGATGGCCGCCGAACACGGTGTCGATGTCCATTTCGTGCCCGGAGTCGAGGAGATCTACCCGCCCGGCTCCTCCACCGAGGTGACGGTGGGTGCCGTAGCGCTGGGGATGGAGGGCAAGTACCGGCCGTCGCACTTTGTCGGCGTGGCCACGGTGGTCGCCAAGCTCTTCGCCGGCCTCCGCCCCGATGTCGCTGTTTTCGGCAAGAAAGACGCCCAGCAGATCGCAGTTTTGAAAGGGATGGTCACCGACCTTCGTTTCCCTGTGGAGATCGTCGCCGCTCCATTGGTTCGCGAGCCCGACGGCTTGGCCCTCTCCAGTCGCAATGTGCGATTGAGCGTTGCCGACAGGGAGGCTGCCCTGGCCATCAGTCGAGGCCTGTTCCAGGCGGCTATGCAGATCGACGCCGGGGAGAGAGACTCGGCGCGGCTCGAGGGGACGGTTTCGCGGTCGGCAGCCAAGCTGGACATCGACTATGTCGAGTTGGTCGCAGGTGACACGATGGAGCCGGTCGACACACTCGACGGCCCCGCAGTGTTGGCCGTAGCCGCGCATGTCGGCGAAGTGCGCTTGATCGACAACCTCTCTATCGAATGGGTTGAGGGGAAGCCGAAACCCGATCGCGGGATGATTCTCGATGAGCCGAGCCGTCTCGGTACGCTGCACTGACCGCTAGGTAGGGACCTCTTGACCGAAGCAAACGAACAACCAGAAGAGCTCCAAGCGGCGCGCCGGGCACACAACCAGGAGATCCTCGCCTCAGGTGGGTACCCGACCCGCTTCGAGCGTTCGGCGTGGGCTGCCGAGTTACACAAGGAATTCGCGAGCCTCGAGCCGGCGTCGCATACCGAACACAAAGTGGCCGTCGCCGGCCGGGTGATGTTGCACCGCTCCTTTGGGAAGCTGCAGTTCGCGACTCTCCGTGACATGAGCGGCTCGATCCAACTCTTCGTAGACGAGGGTCACATCGGTGACGACCTGGCCAACGCGTTCGGTCAGGTCGATATCGGGGACTGGGTTGGAGCGTCAGGGACTGTGATGACCACGAAGAGGGGCGAGCTCAGTGTGCTGGTCGGTGACTTTGTGATCCTCCAGAAGAGTCTCCGACCCCTCCCCGACAAATTTCATGGGCTTCAAGACGTTGAACAGCGAAGCCGGCGCCGGTATCTCGACCTGATGGTCAACGACGAAGCCCGGGACGTCGCCCTCACGCGAGCGAAGATCCTCTCGGAGCTGCGCAGGCAGTTCGAAAAGCGAGGGTTCGTCGAGGTCGAGACACCGATTCTGCTTTCCCAGGCGACAGGTGCGACAGCAAAGCCGTTTGAGACCAACCATCACGCCCTCGACATGGATATGTACCTGAGGATTGCCACAGAGTTACACCTGAAGAGGCTCGTCGTCGGGGGTTTGGAGCGCGTCTTCGAGATCGGGCGGATCTTCCGCAACGAGGGAATCGACTCGACGCACAATCCCGAGTTCACCATGCTCGAGGCTTACCAGGCCCTGGCCGATTACGAGGACATCATGGCCCTGGTAGAGGAGGTTATCGCCGCCGTCGCTGTCGCAGCGACCGGAGACACCGATATCACTTACGACGGCAAGCCACTGTCGTTGGCCACGCCATTCCGCCGGGAGGCGATGACCGACCTCGTTTCCCGGGCTTTGGGTGAGGACGTGAACATGGAAACACCCATAGAGAGGCTCGTCGAGTTGGCCCGCGGGGCCGGTATCGAAACTGAAGACGGGTGGGGTCCGGGAAGGCTCATCTTCGAGATCTACGACGAGACCGTCGAACCGACGATCTCGGAGCCCACATTCGTCACCCACTATCCCGTTGAGGTGTCACCGCTGTCCCGCCGCAACTCCGCCGACCCCCGTCTCGCCGACCGCTTTGAGCTGGTGATTGCAGGAGCCGAATATGCAAATGCCTTCAGTGAGCTCAACGACGCCGCCGACCAGTTGGCCAGGTTCGAGTCGCAGGCAACCGCCCGTGAGGCCGGCGACGACGAGGCCCACCCCGTCGACTACGACTACGTCGAGGCCCTCGAGTACGGCCTGCCCCCGACCGGGGGCCTGGGCATCGGAGTCGATCGCCTGGTGATGCTGTTGACCGACCAGACCCACATCAGGGAAGTAATCCTCTTCCCGACCCTACGTCCGTCCTGACGAGCTAGCCGACTGCCGTGTCCTGCACAGTGCACAGGGTGGCGGAATCCGCACCCATTTACACAGTGCACCTTCTTCGTTTTTTGCACGGTGCACGGGGCTGCGGAATCCGCAGGCGCTCCGTTTTGCACAGTGCAGATCGGGGTTAGCGGCGCGCTCGCTCTACGCGGGCCAGTAAAAAGGTGCCTAGTTCGGTCAGGATCTCGTGGGCGGGTCCTGGTTCTATGGATTCGAGGGCCGCTTCGGCTTTGGTGAGGCGGTCGGTTGCTGCGGTCAGGGCGTCTTCGATATGGCCGCCGCGGCGGACCAGGGAGATGACTTCGGTGACAGTGTCATCGTCGTAGGGGATGCCCGGCTCGAGGAGTTCCCGTACACGCTGTCCATCGTCACCGGCTGCCGCGGCGAGCACGGGCATGGTAAAGGTGCCCTCCCTGATGTCGGAACCGGCGGGTTTGCCGATTGTCGACTCATCGGCGACGAGGTCGAGGGCGTCATCGGCAATTTGAAAGACCATGCCCACCTCCCAGCCCCACGTGGAGAGAGCCTCGACTGTCTCGGGCGCGGCGTCGGCAGCCATGGCCCCCAGTCGGGCTGAAGTGCGCACCAGAGACGCCGTCTTGGCACCGATCACTTTCTCGTACTCCTCGAAGCCATGGGTGAAGTCGCCCTCGAGCTGGAGCTCGCGTGTCTGCCCTTCTACGAGCTCAGCGTATGTCTCGGCGAGCAGGCGGACTGACTCCTGGCTGAGGTGAGTGGCCGCTACCACGGATGCCCGTGCCATCAGGAAGTCCCCGGCGAGTATCGCCACAGTGTTCGACCAGTTGGCGTTGACTGACGTCGCCCCGCGACGGGTGTCGGACTCGTCGATCACATCATCGTGGTAGAGGGAGCCGACGTGGATCAGCTCGACAGCGACCGCTGCCTCCACCGGACGTCTGTCATCACCCGGGCCGAGCTCGGCGGCGAGAAGGGCCAGCAGAGGCCGGAACCGTTTACCTCCAGCGAGCAGCAGATGCTGGGCGATCTTGGTCAGGTAGGCGTCGTCGGCGGTCGCCGCCTCGAGCAATCGCTCCTCGACCGAGGCAAGAGAATCCCAGATTCGGGGAATACGAATGATGCTACGGAGGTCTTCCATTGGTGCCGATGGTATTACGTTGTGTGTCGGAGCAGGATTCAGGTGGAATAGGAAAGATGCGGTCGATGGTAAACTCGGGTATGCCAGGCTTAGGAGTTGAACGTGTTTGAACGGTTCACAGACCGTGCCCGCCGTGTGGTCGTCCTGGCCCAGGAAGAGGCCCGGCTACTAAATCACAATTACATAGGTACCGAGCACATTCTTCTCGGTTTGCTCAACGAAGGTGAGGGAATCGCCGCGCAGGCTCTGGAGAGCCTCGACATCGATCTTGCCTCCGTCCGCGAAGAAGTCGTCAAGATCATCGGGCAAGGGAAGCAGTCGCCGTCGGGTCACATCCCGTTCACCCCCCGAGCCAAGAAAGTCCTCGAGCTCAGTCTCCGCGAAGCGCTCCAGCTCGGCCACAACTACATCGGCACCGAGCACATCCTTCTCGGCCTTATCCGTGAAGGCGAAGGCGTGGCCGCCCAGGTTCTCCAGCAACTCGGCGCCGAACTGCAGAAGGTCCGCCAGACCGTTATCCAGCTGCTTTCAGGTCCGGGAGGAAGCGAAGAACAAGGGCCGCAGCCCGCCGGCACCGGCGGTCGTGAGGCCTCCTCGTCCGGCTCCACGGTTCTCGACCAGTTCGGCCGCAACCTCACCGGACTCGCCCGCGAAGGGAAACTCGACCCCGTCATCGGAAGGCAGCGTGAGATCGAGCGGGTCATGCAGATTCTCTCCCGGAGGACCAAGAACAACCCCGTCCTCATCGGAGAGCCCGGCGTTGGCAAGACCGCCATAGTCGAAGGCCTCGCCCAGAAGATCATCGCCAAGGAGGTTCCTGAGAACCTCGACGGCAAGAACTTGTACACCCTCGACCTGGGCGCTCTCGTTGCCGGGTCGCGCTATCGCGGCGATTTCGAGGAGCGGCTGAAGAAGGTTCTCAAGGAGATCAAGAACAGGGGAGACATCATCCTGTTCATCGACGAGATCCACACTCTGGTCGGCGCTGGAGCTGCCGAAGGCGCCATCGACGCCGCCTCCATTCTCAAGCCGATGCTCGCACGTGGTGAGCTGCAGACGGTGGGCGCCACCACTCTCGAGGAGTACCGCAAGTACCTCGAAAAGGACTCGGCACTGGAACGCCGGTTCCAACCGGTGCAGGTCGAGGAGCCGTCAGTCGCCGACACCATTCAGATCCTTCTCGGACTCAAAGACCGCTACGAAGCCCATCACTCGGTGCGTTTCACCGATCAGGCAATCGTTTCGGCCGCAAACCTTGCCGACCGTTACCTGGCCGATCGTTTCCTGCCAGACAAGGCGATCGACCTCATCGACGAGGCTGGATCCCGCACCCGGATCCACCGTCCCAGCGACGATCCCGAGATCCTCGAACTCGACGTGCAGCTGTCCTCGGTCCGCCTCGACAAGCAGGACGCCGTCGGCACCGAGAACTATGAGCGTGCCGCAACCCTGCGTGACCAGGAGCGCTCCCTCCTCTCCGAGCGGGCCGATCGTGAGGCAGCCAATGCCGAGGGCGGATGGGTCATCGACGAAGAGGGAATCGCCGAAGTCCTCGCCCAGTGGACAGGTATCCCGGTCCACCGACTCACCGACGAAGAGACGGCGCGCCTGATCCAGATGGAGGCGGAGCTCCACAAGCGAATCATCGGTCAGCACGATGCCATCGAGGCCGTGTCCAAGGCCATCCGCCGTACCCGCGCCGGGCTCAAAGACCCGCGCCGGCCGGCTGGTTCGTTCATCTTCCTCGGCCCATCGGGTGTCGGTAAGACCGAGACCGCCAAGGCGCTGACGGAGTTCCTGTTCGGTCAGGAAGACGCCCTGATCCAACTCGACATGTCCGAGTACATGGAGAAGCACACGGTCAGCCGGTTGGTCGGGTCCCCTCCCGGATATGTTGGTTATGACGAGGGCGGACAGCTCACCGAAGCGGTGCGGCGCAAGCCGTTCTCCGTCGTTCTCTTCGACGAGATCGAAAAGGCCCACCCCGATGTGTTCAACACACTCCTCCAGATCCTCGAAGAAGGCCGTCTCACCGACGCTCAGGGGCGGATGGTCGACTTCAAGAACACTGTCATCATCATGACGTCGAACCTGGGGACCAGGGACCTGCATAAGAAGGCAGTCGGCTTCCATGCTGCTGACGACGAGATGTCCTATGAGTACATGAAGGAAAAGGTCACCGACGAGCTGAAGAAGCACTTCCGCCCTGAGTTCATCAACCGGATCGATGACATCATTGTCTTCCACGAGCTCGAGATGGATGAACTGAAGGAGATCGTCGATCTGATGCTGGCACGGGTCCGCACCCAGCTGGCCACTCAGAAGCTAGATCTGGTTCTCACCGACGACGCCAAGGAGTACCTCGGCAAGCAGGGTTATGACCCCGAGATGGGAGCCAGGCCGCTGCGCCGGGCCATTCAGAGACTGCTCGAGGATCCGCTCTCGGAGCGGGTGCTGCTGGGCGAGTTCAACGCGGGTTCGACCATTCTGGTCGGTTTCGACACTGCAAATGAAGAGCTCACTTTCGAGTCGTTCAACCCGACTGATACCCCACCGGTCGAACTGGCCGGGACTGAGGGCTCGGGAACTGCTTAAGGCGAATAGCCAAACGACCGAAAAGACATGAGCAACAAAACTGCCCATGTTTATTCTCTCCCTGATTTTCGCCGCTTCGCTTACGGGTTTACCCGCCGCAACTGAGCTCGTCCCAGCCGGCGACGAAGCACTCAGCTTCGACCTCGTCCTCGATGGCTATGTCAACGGTTATATGACCAAAGACCGCATGATGACCTACGACGGTTGCACACTCGAGAGAGATGCCGCTTACACGTACGCTCTCCTGATGGGAGCGGCGGCCAGTGATGGGGTCTATTTGGCGCCGATCGACTGTTACCGCACCTACAACCAGCAGAAAGCGGCTTACAACAGACGCTGCCCCCACACCGATGTTGCTGTCTACGACCGCGACCCGATCACCGGGGACCAGTACGAGATAGGTACGAAATCAGTCCGGGTCTGCACCGGTCCTCCCACCGCGCGTCCCGGATACTCGAACCACGGGTGGGGCCGCGCAGTCGACTTCACCGGCGGAAGCGGTGAGCTGGGGTGTCGTGACCGCGGCTTTATCTGGCTGCAGTCGAACGCCTCCCGCTTCGGCTGGGTCCATCCGCCGTGGGCCCACTGCGGCCGGGTCACAGCCGAGCCGTGGCACTGGGAATACGCCAGCCTCATCGACGTGAACCTGCTCCCCACCGTAGGCGTCAACTCCAATCTCGAGGGCGTGATCCAGTAAAGCGCGGCGCCGTTGGCGCCGTACGCCCTGGCCCTACCTCGTTAGCCGTCGTCTTACGATTAGCGTCACCTCCCATGGGTTTCGACGTTGTGGTCATAGGTTCGGTTAACAACGACGTCACGGTGATGACCCCGCGTCTTCCCCGGGCAGGTGAAACTGTCATCGGAACCCGGCATTTCTTCGGTCCCGGCGGGAAAGGGGCCAACCAGGCCGTTGCTGTCGCCCGGCTGGGCGGCACGGTCGGTTTGGTCGCCCTGGTGGGCGATGACGAGTTGGGTGAGGCGATGCGGGGAGGGCTTGGCGACGAGGGTGTCGACACCTCGGCAATTGGGATCGTGCCGGAGGCAGCCACAGGAATTGCTGTGATCACCGTGGACGCAGATGCCGAGAACACAATCGTGGTCAGCCCGGGGGCGAACCAACTCCTCACCCCCGACGTGATCGACCGCAACGCCGCAGCAATCTCCAGCGCTCGGGTTGTCGTGGCTCAACTCGAGGTGCCTGTCGAAACTGTGTTGGCTGCGGCGAAGGTCAGCACCGGCATCTTCTGCCTGAACCCGGCCCCCGCGCAGGCCCTCCCCTCAGAACTGCTCCAACGGGTAGACGTTCTCGTCCCCAACCGCTCGGAGCTCTCCGTACTTGCCGGCAGGGAAGAAATTGTCCGGACTGCCGACGTTCCTGCTGCAGCCCGAGTCTTCCGCCCGGACGGAACCACCGTGGTCACGCTGGGGAGCGATGGCGCAATCCTGGTCACTCAGGAGTCGGTCGAGCGGTATGAGGCACTCTCTGTTGAGGCGGTGGACCCGACCGGGGCGGGCGACGCCTTCTGTGGCGCCCTTGCCTATTCCCTGAGCCGGGGCGACGATATCGAGAATGCGGTCGTATTCGCGTCCGCAGCCGGAGCGTTGGCCGTGACCCGGGCAGGTGCTCAGGCCGGGATGCCGACGTTGAGTGAGGTTGAGGGTCTCCTCGGTGGTTGATACTCTGCCGTGATCGCCAGACCTATCATCATCGACACCGACCCCGGACAGGACGACGCGGTCGCCATCCTGGTCGCACTAGCGTCTCGTGACGATCTCGAGGTTCTTGCGATAACCGCGGTGGCGGGGAATGTTCCCCTCGATCTGACAGTAAAGAACAGCCTTGCTCTGGTTGAGCTGGCCGGGAGACAGGATGTGCCGGTCTATAGGGGCTCCGTTCGGCCGATGGTCCGCGAACTCGTCACGGCCGAATATGTGCACGGGCCGACCGGGCTCGACGGCGCAAACCTTCCCGATCCCGTCATTGAGGCTGGCTCGGGTCACGCGGTGGACAGGATCATCGAGATCGTCAGCTCGTCGGAACACCCGGTCACCCTCTGCACTCTCGGTCCCCTAACCAATGTCGGTCTTGCCCTGGTGCGTGAGCCAGAGATTGTCAACGGCATCGAGCAGATCGTCATGATGGGCGGAGGATTCTTCGAGGGTGGGAACACGACCCCCGCCGCTGAGTTCAATGTCTATGTCGACCCGCACGCGGCACACGTCGTTTTCAAGAGCGGCATACCGATTGTGATGATGCCCCTCGACGTGACCCACAAGGCGCTGACCACGCCGGATCGTCTGCAGAAGTTCAAGGACATCGGCACCCCGGCAGGGGCAGCCGTGGCGGGCATGCTCGGTTTCTACGATCGCTGGGACATGGCGAAGTACGATCTTCCCGGAGGACCCTTGCATGACCCGACGGTGATCGCCTACCTCCTCGAACCCGACCTCTTTTCCGGAAAGAAGACCTCAGTGGAGATCGACATCGCTCCCGGGCCAACCCTTGGCATGACCGTTGTCGATTGGTGGGGCGTCACCGACCGGGAACCCAACGCGCTCGTGATGAACGAGATCGACGACGATGGGTTTTTCGAGCTCCTGATTGACCGCATTTCCCGGCTCTGAACGACGAACAGCGGGGGTTTATCGCCTAAACAGTGGTCCGATCTGAGGCGTAGTCCCGGTCGATCTACTAACCTGCGCAGCGGTCGGGTTTAACCCCAATACCGTTAAGTTAAGTGCTGCCCGTGTAGTCTAGGGTGTATGCCCCGAGCT
>JBBDHT010000081.1:0-12211 GCA_040880765.1 Acidimicrobiia bacterium
ACCCACCGGACCACCCCTCGCCACCATCCGATCACCCTAACTTAACGGTATTGGGTTTAACCCCGACCACACTTAAAAACAACGGAGGAAAATTCAACGTGAAACGTTATATGAGGCTCGTCGCGCTTATCGCGGTATTGGGCCTAGTGCTTGCGGCCTGTGGCGATGATGCTGGTGACGACACCACCACCACCGCACCCGCCGGGGAAGAGACGACCACCACGGAGACGATGGAAGACACCACGACCACCGAAGCGATGGTCGATGGCGAGGCTGTGGTGACCTGTCTGGTGACCGATCTTGCCGGTGTCGACGACCGCAGCTTCAACGCAGCGGCATGGCAGGGTGTGCTCGACGCGGTTGACTCGGGTGGCGCGGCAGCCGATCCGATTCTCCTCGAGTCTGACGATCAGGCCGACTACCAGCCGAACATCGACCAGTGCCTCTCCCAGGGTGCCGAGCACATTGTGACGGTTGGATTCGAGTTGGGCGACGCGACTGCAACCAACGCAGACGCCAACCCCGATGTGAACTGGACCATCGTGGACTTCGCATACGACCCTGAGATCCCGAACGTCCGCGGCCTGATCTACCAGACCGACGAGGCCGCTTTCGCAGCGGGGTATCTCGCAGCGGGTGTGACCGAAACCGGTATTGTCGGGACCTACGGTGGGCTGAACATCCCGCCGGTGTCGATCTTCATGGACGGATTCGCCAAGGGCGTCGCCCACTACAACGAGGTCAAGGGCACAGACGTGCGGGTGATCGGTTGGAATGTTGACGACGTAGACGGAACCTTCACCGGGACCTTCAACCCCGCAGAACCGGTGGTCCGCTCCACATGTGAGAGCATTCTCGACGAAGGGGCAGACATCATGCTCCCGGTGGGTGGTGCGATCAACCTGCCTTGTGGTACTGCGATCCAGGACCGTGGTATCGATGCAGCGCTCATCGGTGTCGACCAGGACGCTTTCCTGGCCGCTCCCGCCGAGTATCAGGACCTGTGGCTGGTCACGATCGAAAAGGGCCTCGCCATCCAGGTGCAGCGTTCGATCGAGGACCATGCTGCCGGAACGTGGACCCCCGGAGTTGCCAACGGAACCCTCGAGAATGATGGTGTAGGCCTGTCGGAGTACCACTCGTGGGCCGACCGGGTCCCTGCAGAGCTTGCTGCTGAGGTTGATCAGATCCTCGCCGATATCGCTTCGGGAGATCTTGACTTCCCCAGGTACGCACCCGCACCCGAGTAGTCGATAGGCAATATCGAACGCACCGGAGCCCCAGCACGCGCTGGGGCTCCGGTCGTTCTAAGGTATCGTGCGAATCAGCTGAGAAGGAGACGGTTTGGCACTTGTTCTGGAAGGGATCACCAAGCGGTTTCCTGGTGTCCTGGCCAATGACAACGTGTCACTTTCGGTTGCTCCCGGTGAGGTGGTTGCCCTGCTCGGCGAGAACGGGGCCGGCAAGAGCACGCTGATGAACGTGCTCTACGGCCTCTACACGGCGGACGAAGGCAGGATCACTATCGACGGCGAAGAGATGTCGTTCGACTCGTCGGCCGACGCCATTGCTGCCGGAGTCGGCATGGTCCACCAGCATTTCATGCTCGTTCCGGTGTTCACCGTGACCGAGAACGTGGTCCTGGGCCAGGAGCCGACCGGGTTCGGGGGGATGATCGACCGCGACACCGCCCGGGAGACGGTGATGAACATCTCCGAGCGTTATAACCTCAGAGTCGACCCTGACGTTTTGATCGAGAATATCCCTGTTGGTGTCCAACAGAGAGTGGAGATCATCAAAGTCATGAACCGCGAAGCACAGTACGTCATCTTCGACGAGCCGACCGCGGTGCTGACCCCTCAGGAAGTCGAGGAGTTTTTCGGGATCCTCAAAGGGCTCCAGGCCGATGGCAAAGGGATCGTGTTCATCACCCACAAGCTGGGTGAGGCGATCAGGGTTGCGGATCGGATAGTTGTGATGCGTGGTGGGAAGGTGGTCGGTGAGGCTCTCCCCGCAGAGACGACCCAACAGGACCTGGCCAACATGATGGTCGGGCGGTCAGTCGATCTGACCGTCCCAAAAGCAACGGCCTCTCCGGGTGATGTGGTCCTGGAGGTCCGTGACCTGGTCGTCCTCGACAGCAGGAATGTGAAGGCAGTCGATGGCGTCAGCTTCGACGTTCGTGCCGGCGAGATCGTCGGAATCGCCGGTGTTCAGGGCAATGGCCAAACTGAGTTGATCGAGGGAATCACAGGGCTCCGCCCGGTGATGTCCGGGTCGGTTCGCATGGGTGAAAACGACATCACCGACGCCCACCCTCGCGATCTCCATCAGCTGGGAGCCTCCCACATCCCTGAAGACCGCCAGGGGAGTGGCCTTGTCCTCGACTTCAGCGTTCTGGAGAACATGATCCTCGACTCCTACTACGACAGGCCATTCTCGCGAGGTGTGTTCATGGACTGGGCTTCAACCCGGGAGACGGCCCAGGACCTGGTCACGCAGTACGACGTGCGAACCCCCGGCGTCGACGTCCCGGTCTCGACCCTCTCCGGGGGAAACCAGCAAAAGGTCATCGTCGCCCGCGAGTTCGCACGGGACGTGGAGCTGGTGATTGCCGCCCAGCCAACCCGGGGAATCGATGTCGGATCCATCGAATACATCCACAATCAAATAGTCGCCAAGCGCGATGCTGGGGCTGCTGTGCTCCTGGTGTCGTCCGAGCTAGACGAGGTGAGGGCACTTGCCGATCGGATCATCGTGCTCTACCACGGACGGGTAGCAGGTGAGTTCGCCCCCGATGCCGAAGTTACGGATATTGGCCTGGCGATGTTGGGATCGGCCCCGTGACCGACACTCAAGTCCCGGAGAAAGAGCCGACCCCCCCGAAGCGCAGCCCGCTGATGGACAGGGCGACTGGAGTCGGCACGTCGGTAGCCCGATCTCTCATCCTTCCCACACTGGCCATAGTGACCGCCTTGATTATCGGGGCGATCATCATCGCCCTTTCCGATATCGACATCCTGAGGCTCCTCTTGGAAGACCCCGGTGTTGCATTGGGCCAGATGGTGAACGAGGTGAGCCGGGCGTACGGGGCTCTCTTCCGGGGATCACTGGGATCGATACGAGCCCTGTCGGAGAGCCTCTTCTCTGCCACTCCATTGCTTCTGGCCGGGCTCAGCGTCGCTCTCGGCTTCCGCGCTGGTCTGTTCAACATCGGGGCGCAGGGCCAGATGTTGATGGGAGGGCTGGCCGCAACCTACGTCGGTATCTACGTGAGCCTTCCGGGGATCATCCACATCCCCCTGACCCTGCTGGCCGGATTCGCCGGAGGGATGATCTGGGGCGGTCTGGCTGGATTGCTCAAGGCGCGAACAGGAGCGCACGAGGTGATCACCACGATCATGGGCAACTTCATTGCCGTGTTCTTCATGCAGTGGATCCTGACCACTCCCGGTCTCCAGGACCCGGGACGGAACAATCCGGTGTCAGCCGAGGTTGTCGCCACGGCCCGCTTGCCCCGCCTGTTCGGTGCCGACTATCGGGTGACGATCGGACTCCTGGTTGCGATTGCCTTCGTGTTCGCGGTCCACTGGCTCCTCTATCGCTCGTCCATCGGCTTCGAGTTCCGGGCGGTTGGGTCGAACCCGCAGGCGGGCCGCTATGCCGGAATGAACGTTGCCCTAGTGGTGACTGTGGCAATGGCCCTCGCCGGCGGCCTCGCCGGAATGGCCGGTGCCAACCAGGTGATGGGCCTCGAGCCGTACAAGGCAACGCCGGCGCTTGCCGGTGCGGTGGGATTCGATGCCATCACCGTCGCCCTCCTCGGAAGATCTAACCCTGTCGGGGTCCTCTGGGCTGCGCTGTTGTTCGGTGCGCTCACTGCGGGGGGCCGGGAAATGCAGGGGGCCGCCCAGGTGCCGATCGACCTCGTGGTCGTGCTCCAGGCCCTGATCGTGATCTTCGTGGCTGCACCAGGCATGATGCGCGCTTTGTATCGGGTCAAAGGCACTGAGGAGAAGTCGACCCAGCTGACCACGGGGTGGGGATCGTGACAGTAATGGACAAAGTGGAGACCACAACACCGGAAGTGGTGGTTCGGACCAGCGTAGAAGAGCGGAGGGCGACGATCATCGGAGTCGTCCTCATGGCCCTCTCCGCCATCGTCATGGGAGTGTTTGCTTTCGGTGTTCCTCCGGACGCCTCTTCGACGTTCAACCTCAGCCTGCCCACCGATGCCATCCAGGGTGTGGCCTGGACGTTCAACTCACGCATCTTCTCTGCTGTGGCTGGGTTCCTCATCTTTGCTCTCGGTGCCGACCGCCTCCGCCGCCGGAACTTGGAACGCACCAACCTGGCGCTTGGAATCGGGCTTCTGCTCTTTGTGCTGGCGCTGCTGGCATGGGCAGCTGCCGACAGCTCGTTCAGCCTGGTGGGAATGCTCCGATCGACGGTCATTTCCTCGATCGTGATCACGCTCGGCGCACTGACCGGCCTCACCTGTGAGCGCGTAGGAGTCATCAACATCGGAATCGAAGGGCAACTTCTCACCGGTGCTTTTGTGGCTGTCATCCTCTCCAGTGCGTTCGGCACGTGGGCCGGTGTGGCCGGTGCCATGGTGGCTGGTGCCATGCTGGGTGCGCTTCTCGCCTGGTTGGCGATCAGGTTCAGCGTCGACCAGATCATTGCGGGGGTTGTCATCAACATCCTTGCGTTGGGTCTGACTTCCTTCCTGGCGAGCCGTGTGCTCTCCAAAGCGCAGGACCTCAACGCACCGGCCCGGGTGCTGTCTACCAGGATCCCGATCCTCGCTGACATCCCCGTGATCGGGCCGATGTTCTTCGACCACACCTTCTTCGTCTATGTGACGTTGATCCTCGTAGTCGCCCTGCATTTCGGGTTCTTCAGGACGCGATGGGGTCTGCGTGCCAGGTCTGTCGGTGAGCACCCCAAAGCTGCCGACACTCTCGGCATCGACGTCCTCAGGGTGCGATATCAAAATGTGATAGGTGCCGGGCTCATCGCAGGGTTTGGTGGAGCGTTCCTGGCTCTGGCCCAGATTTCCCGGTTCGAGGAGAATATGACCGGTGGAATCGGGTTCATTGGCCTGGCCGCGATGATATTCGGGAGGTGGCTGCCCTTCGGTGCCCTTGCCGCCGGTCTGGTGTTCGGGTTCTCCGGTGCGCTGGCCCAGAAGGTCGGGATTCTCGGGACGGGTATACCGTCGGAGTTCATGCTCATGCTGCCCTACGTCGCCACGGTGATCGTTGTCGCCGGGCTCGTCGGCCGTGCCCGGGCGCCGGCCGCCGACGGACAGCCGTATATCAAGCAATAGCGCGGTGCCCGCACCGGGGCGCCGCTTCCTCTACGGAGCGGTAGTCGAGGTGGTGTCCGTGGTATTGGTGGCCGCCGCCTGGGGACGGCCGATCACTGTGATCTCGTCGATGGCGATCTCCTTGAACACGTTTCCATCGGTAACGGTGGCCACCCAGGCACTAGCGATCTCGAACTCGATCCAGTTCGCACCGACGGCGGCGTAGGGAATCACATGCTCCCCCGGTTCGTCCGGAAGCTCGTGGGCCAGGTCTGAGATCGAGTTCGAGGCGCTGATGATGAGCCCGCGCGGTCGAAAATTCTGCTGGAAGCGGACCGGGTCTTCGAGGTTTCTCCAGATGATCTGCTGGACGATCATGGGCTGGTCGAAGGTGAGCCTGATCGTGATCTCGCCACCTTCGGCTTGTAGCTCTTCCCAGTTGACCTGGTAGGAGTCATTGGTACCCCTAGTCAGGTTGGCACATACGAACGAGGAGATCCCTTCGACCGAGCACGACTCGCTGATCACCGGGATCGGTGCGTTTTCTTCGACGGTGGGAGCGGTGGTCGACGTTGCGGCAACTGTCGTCTCGGTTGGGGTCTCGTCACCACCAAGCACGTTGAACACAAGGGCGACAATCACCACACCAAAGAGGAGACCGCTGATAGCCAGCGCCGCCCGGACCCCGGCGGTGGCCTGAACCGCCGGCCGCGGCGCGGTGGGTAGTGGAGCCTGGCTGAGCCGGGCGCCGCATTCCTCACAGTGCCGGTTGCTGGGTGGGTTGGCGGCTCCGCAAGAGGGGCACTGGACTTTGTTCGGTGCGTTCGGTGAGCCCCGCTCGGGTCTCCGCTTCGGCTCCTCCGGGGGCTCGCGGAGCTGAAAGGTCTCGAAACCACTCGAGCTGACGGAGATGATCTTGCCGTGTCCCTCGTGGCTGAGAGGGTCCATGAAGGCACCACAATTAGGGCAGAACTGCTCGTCTGCAGCGACGCTCGCGTCGCATTGTTCACATCTGCGTACCGCCACAACCCTCCTTCGCAGTTATTGTGCCACGGACATGCTTGTCTTCGCCATCAGGACTTTTGAACCGTGGACCTGGTCATCAGTCCTTGGGGGTCTGGCACTACTCCTGGCCGGAGCGGCAGTCTTGATTGTTACCAACAAACGGCGTAATCGTTAAACGAGATATTCGAACCAATGGCTTTCCGATGCGACTCTTGTGGACACAGCTCCCCGAAATGGATGGGGTTCTGTCCACAGTGTGGCGTTGATCGACCTCTAACCGAGGAATCATCGGTCGTCCGCAGAAACCAGAGCGTCGCAACGGCAGTGGGCCTCGACCAGGCCCGGGACACGATTGGCCCGCGATTCCTGACAGGTTGGGGCGAGATCGACCGTGTCCTCGGCGGAGGACTCGTTGCCGGGTCGGTGATTCTGGTCGGGGGTGAGCCGGGTGTAGGCAAGTCGACCCTGCTGCTCCAGGTGGCAGGTTTCATGTCGGGCCGGGGCGGTTCTGTCCTGATCGCTAGCGCCGAGGAGTCGGCACACCAGGTGGCGATGAGGGCGAAACGCCTCGGGATCGAAGGTGACTCGATCCAGCTGGTCTCAGATGACGACACCGATGCCATCGTTGCCCTTGCTGAGAAGACCCGCCCGGATTTCCTGGTCGTCGACTCGATCCAGACTGTCGGGGT
The DNA here is from genome assembly GCA_040880765.1 of Acidimicrobiia bacterium. Lineage (GTDB taxonomy): Bacteria > Actinomycetota > Acidimicrobiia > Spongiisociales > ZC4RG35 > MA-ANB-1. The sequence continues at coordinate 7,006 of JBBDHT010000081.1, forward strand.
GACCGAGCTCTCAGGCGCACCGGGCGGTGTGGCCCAGGTCAGAGAGTCTGCAGCACGGCTGGTCCGGCTGGCCAAGGAGTCGAGCATCCCCGTGGTGCTGGTCGGCCACGTGACCAAGGACGGCGGTATCGCCGGCCCCAAGCTCTTGGAGCATATGGTCGACGTGGTGCTCTACCTCGAAGGCGACCCCGACCGGGGTTTCCGCGTCCTCCGCTCCCTGAAGAACCGGTTCGGCCCAACCCATGTTTCGGGAATGTTCGATATGCAGAACGAGGGCCTGGTGGAAGTCGACGACCCGTCCAAGGTCTTTCTCTCGGGGTGGGAATCGGAAGTGTCGGGCACAGTGGTATACCCGGCCGTCGAAGGCCGTCGCGCCGTCCTGGTCGAAATCCAAGCCCTGGTGACCGAGACCAATCAGGCACAGCCGCGTCGCTCGATTCGCGGTCTCGACCCGACCCGAGTGAATCAGGTGATTGCTGTGCTCGACCGGCACACCGGCCTCAAGCTCTACCAGCATGAGGTCTATGTCAACGTGGTCGGGGGTTGGAGGATCAATGACCCCGGATGCGACCTCGCCGTAGCGCTGGCCATCGCCTCCTCACGGGTCGACCGCCCGCTAGGGCGGGTGGCGGCATACGGGGAGGTTGGCCTTGCCGGAGAGGTGCGGGGAATTCCCTTCGAGTCGCGGCGCGTGGAGGAACTGGATCGGATGGGAGTCACCCGACGCATCTCTCCAGGTGCAGGCGAACCGATCCGTCTCATCGACGCCCTCACCAGTGCCGGGCTGATCTAAGTGCTCTGGCCAGCAACGATGGCGATGTTCAAGTGATAGCCTGAAGCCCGTGGGTGGCCAATCGATCCAGGAAATGCTTGAACGTCTTGCGCCCGGGACGCCAATGCGGCGTGCCCTCGAGCGGATAATCCAGCAGGGCAAAGGTGGTCTTGTGGTGTTGGGGCACGGCCCCGAGGTCGACGAGGCGAGTTCCGGCGGCTTCACGCTGCGCTCCTCGTCGTTTACCCCGGCGCGCCTCGCCGAATTGTCCAAAATGGACGGTGGGATAGTCCTCGACGAGACCTGGTCCCGTATTGTCAGTGCAGCGGTTCATTTCATCCCGGACGGGTCGATCGAGACTGACGAGACCGGGGCGAGACATCGCACCGCCGAACGGCTCGCAGTGCAGACGGGTAGGGCGGTGATTGCCGTCAGTGAGGGCCGCCATATCGCGACACTCTTCTACAAGGGCCAGAAGGTGGAGTTGGCCAACCCCACTGAGGTTGCGGCACACGTCAACCAAGAATTGCAGAGCCTTGACCGTCTCCGTCGCCGTCTCGACGATGCCGAGATGAGGCTGACACGTTTCGAGGTATCGGGGCTGGCCACGTTCCGACCCGTCCTCACCGTTATCCAGCGGGCAATTCTCGTCGACCGCCTCGGCGATCTGGTGGCGGCGAGAGCTTCGACTCTCGGTGACGAGGGCAGGATTGTCTCATTACAACTCCACGACCTTCTCGGCGGGGTGGAACAGACGATCCGGCTGGTGCTCCAGGATTACTTGAAGCCGCTCCGGAAGGGGTCTGTGGAACGGGCACAAGAAAAGCTCGCCGAGCTGCAGGGAAGTGATCTGGAGGATCTTTCCCGGATCGGGCGGGAACTCGGTTTCGCTGACATCGACGACCCTGCAGAGCCCCGAGGGCACCGTATTCTCTCCCAGGCGGGGCGTCTGCCCGATTCGGTGAGGAACGACCTGGTCCGGAACTTCAAGACCCTGGGAAGGATCCTCCGGGCACACAAGGAAGACCTGATTTCGGTGGAGGGAGTTGGGGAGACGAGGGCCGACCAACTGCTCACCTACTTCGAACGCCTCCAGGCGATGGCCGAGGAGTGGGAGCCGCTGACGGGTTGAGGCTGGCGCCCGTTACAATACGTCTCCGTATATGGCAACAAAAACTGCAAGGTATTCCAACGGCGACAAAGTCGTCCACCCCCAGCATGGCGCGGCAACCGTCCTGAAAAAGGTCAAACAGGAGTTCGCCGGCGAAAAGATCGACTACTACATCCTCGAGATCGCCACCGAGCAGCTGACCGTGATGGTGCCCCTCGACAAGGCAGAGGATTTGATTCGCCCGGTTATCTCCAAGACGAAGTCACGGGAAGTGCTCAGGTCGCTGAAGGAAGAGCCCGAGGAAGCGGGTTCCAACTGGAGCCGCTGGTACAAGGTTCTCACCGAGAAGATGACCTCAGGTGACATCTTCCAGGTTGCCGAAGTCGTTCGCGACCTCTCCTACGCCCAGCAGACGAAGGGCATCAGCCCGGCGCTGAAGCGGATGCTTTCCAAGGCGCGAACCACGTTGAGCTCTGAGATTGCTTTCAGTCTCCAGGTCGACGAAGAGGAAGCGATCAAGAAAATCGACCGGGCGTTGCCTGAGATAGAGATCGACGAGGAAGATTGAGCCCGCAGCCCCCGGTTGCCACAACCAGGGTGGGATGGGGTTTCGACGCCCATGCCCTCAACGACCGACCGCCGTTGCTCCTCGGCGGAGTCTCGGTCTCGGACACCCAGGGCCTGAGAGCAACATCCGATGGCGACGTGCTGGCCCACGCGATCACCGATGCAATCCTCGGTGCCTGTGTTCTTGGCGACCTCGGGGACCACTTTCCCTCCGACGATGCCCGCTTCGAAGGTGTCGAATCGCTCACTCTGCTCCGGGAGGCGGCCGGAATGGCCGCGAAAGCCGGGTTCGCAGTCGCCCACGTCGATGCAACGGTCATCGCGGAGCGGATCAAGGTGGCCCCGCACCGCCAGAAGATACGGGAGAACCTCGCCGATGCCATTGGCATCCCCCCTGAAGTTGTCTCCGTGAAAGCCACCAGCACCGACGGCCTCGGCTTCACCGGCACCTCCGAAGGCATCGCCGCCGTCGCCGTGGTCACGGTCATCGCGACTCCATAATCCGTTCCTAAGGCGCAGCGTCTCATATATGAGACGTGGGGGAAACGGAAAGCAACCCGACTCCCGATAACATCACCAGCGCATGCTCCAGGTCTACAACACACTCGGTCGCTCGCTTCAGCCTTTCCAACCCCGTGATGAGGGCAGGGTGGGCATCTACCTGTGCGGGCCCACCGTGCAGTCCGAACCACACGTCGGCCATGGAAGGTCTGCGGTGGCCTTCGATGTCATCCGTCGCTACCTCGTCTGGAAGGGTTTCGAGGTGACACTGGTGCGAAACGTCACCGACATCGAAGACAAGATCATCAAGGCTGCCGAGGAGTCCGGTGTGCCGGTTGAGGAGCTGGCAGCCACCATGACCAAGCGGTTCCGGGACGGCTACGCCTCTCTCGGTGTCGCCGAACCGGACCATGAGCCGAAGGCAACCGAGACCATCGACGAGATCATCGCTCTTGTCGAGCAATTGATCGACAAGAGCCTCGCCTACGAGTCCGGCGGTGACGTTTACTTCTCGGTACGTGCTCTCGAATCGTATGGAAAGCTATCCGGGCACGATCCCGACGAGTTGCGCTCCGGCTATCGGATCGAGGTCGGCGAGGCGAAACACGATCCGCTCGACTTCGCCCTGTGGAAGGGAGCCAAGCAGGGCGAGCCCTGGTGGGACTCACCGTGGGGTGCCGGGCGGCCCGGGTGGCACATCGAATGCTCGGCGATGGCCGGGAAGTACCTGGGGAACGGATTCGATATCCACGGCGGCGGCAGCGACCTCATTTTCCCCCATCACGAGAATGAGATCGCCCAGTCCGAGGGAGCCAGCGGGGAGCCCTTTGCCCGATACTGGCTCCACAACGGGATGGTCAACCTCGGTGGTGAGAAGATGGCCAAGTCGACCGGCCGCCTCGTCGATCTCGACTCCCTGGCCAGGAAGGTAGGTGGCCGTGCCCTGAGGATGCTGATGGTGCGCGCCCACTACCGGTCGCCGCTGGAATACACCGAGGACCTCGTCGACGAAGCCGCCGAGTCGCTGGACCGTCTCGACAGGTTCCGGGCTCGTGGAAGCGCAGGCACGCCCGATCCGTCAGTGATGGCCCGATTCGAGGAGGCGATGGACGACGACTTCGGGACACCGCAGGCAGTGTCGGCTCTGTTTGACGCCGCCAGGGAAGGCAACAAGTTGCTGGACGACGGACAGGACGCCTCTGCCTTGCTTGGAGCCGTGGAGGAGATCGTTGATGTGCTCGGCTTGGATGAGGGGACCCGGCCCGAGGAAGTCGAATTAGACCTCACCGCGCTCGCTGCAACGTTTGAAGTTGCTGCCGGCGACCTCGAATCGACAATCGATGCCCTCGTTCAGAAACGGGCGGAGGCTCGTACGGAGCGCCGATTCGATGATGCAGACACGATCAGAGACGGGCTCGACGCCGCCGGCATCCTTCTGGAGGACGGGCCTGATGGCACCCGCTGGCTACGGAAGTAGGGTCGAGGGTCTCCACGCCGTTGCCGCTGCTGTCGCTGCCGGCAGGGTCGAACGGCTCACGGTGGAGCGTAAGCGCAGGTCTCGTGAGGAGATCGCCGCCCTGATCGATGCCGTGGGGGAGGCGAAGACCGTGTATGTCGACGACACCAGAGCCATCGCCGATACCGAGGCGCCTCAGGGGGTAGTCGCCGAGTGCACTCCGATCCTTCCCGTGGAACTCGACTCCCTGGCCACGGACACGGCCTCGGTGCTGGTCCTCGACCATCTCGAAGACCCGCAGAACGTCGGGGCCATCGCGAGGGGTGCCCTCGCCGGCGGATGCTCCGGCCTGGTGATGTCGGGCCGGCGCTCGGCGCCGCTTTCCGCCGCGGCGTTCAAGGCTGCTGCCGGCGCCCTGGAACGACTCCCAGTGGCGGTCGTCGGATCGATCCCCGAGGCCCTGCAACGTCTCAAGTCGAAAGGTGTGTGGGCGGTGGGTCTCGATGCCGGAGGCGACCAGTCGCTATTCGGCCTCGAATTGCTCACTGAGCCGGTGGCAATGGTGATCGGAGCCGAAGGCGAGGGCCTCAGCCACCTCACTGCGAAGCGCTGTGACGTCATCGCGTCGATCCCGATGGCAGACGGGACAGAGTCGCTCAACGCCTCGGTTTCCGCTGCGTTGGCGATATTTGAGATAATGAGGGTTCGCGCTTCAACGCGATAAGCCGGGTTAGCTCAGTTGGTAGAGCAGCTGATTTGTAATCAGCAGGTCATCGGTTCAAATCCGGTACCCGGCTCC
>JBBDHT010000082.1:0-11981 GCA_040880765.1 Acidimicrobiia bacterium
GCCCCCGGCTTCAGCAGCGACTCCTGGCCAACGACCTCGTCGAGCGTCGCCGGCCGCATCCGCGCCGCCAGGGGCGCCATCCGCGAAGCAACTTCGTCAGCCCGATTGGAAAAGAGGTCCATTACGCCCAGATTAGAACCCGGACAGAAGTCGGCGACCGTCAACCCGACAGAGCTTGCCTCAGCTCGGGTCCGCTCCGGCGTCCACCTGGAAAGCTATCAGTCGTCGCCGTCAACCCAGTAGGTGAGATTGCAACAAGCTACTATGGGATGCAGACGGCAAGAGCCGGATCTACGTTTAGGAGACGTAAGAACACGTGCGCCTGGTTCGATCAGCCCTCGTTGTCATCCTTCTGTCAGCGATGACCATCGCCCTTGCCTCGTGCAGCATTTCCACTGAGAACCCGTCTTCGACCAGCCCCGATAGGTCCAGCACCACCTCGTTGACTGCAGCGTCGTCGACAACGGCACCATCGTCCGAGACGACAGTTCTCGGATCTGAATGGCGAAGGCCTGAGATTTGCGACTGTTCCGAAAGGGTCGTTGCGCCAATTCCCGTCGGAGGTGCCGGAGTCTCATACCGAAACGTTGGGATCGATGAGGCCGAGCCCGAAGGCCCCAGCGCAGTCGGATTGTCCCCTGACGGCCGGCTGTGGGTTCTCGACAGCGTAGGAGGCGGTCTGGTTGATCTCTCCGGGGTTCGTATCCAATTCTCAGATGACGATCTACCCACGATGTCTGACTTCGTGTGGTCAGACGACACAATCATCGCCATCGATCTAAGTCGGGAAAAGTTGATCAGATTTGCCGAGGACGGTGCTCTCTCAGGAGAAATAGATCTCCCCGTGGGTCTCCGTCTGAATAACGGTCTCTCCGGGCTCCGTCTTGGGCCCGCCGGTCAGATCTGGGTAGAACTGGAGGGCGGATACCACATCGCCGATTTCGATCTAGATACAAGGGAATTCGAACTGTTCGATGGCTATCCCTTCCCGGGAGGCACCTATCGCCTAGTGCCCGGACTTGGCACCACCACGACATTCGCAGCAGGTGAGGTGACTGTGGATATCGACAGCCGATTCGGTGGGTTCATCAGCAGCTATCTCATCGGGGTCAACCCCGACGGCTCGTTCGTCATCGGTACTACCGAACTGATCGAGAACAGCGAAGGGGCTTCTCGTGGAGCCGAGCAGGCGCGATGGTTCGAACCAGATGGGTCTCTCATCGCCACAGCGGTACTCCCCGTCGAAGATCAGTTCCTGTTCGTCAACCACCCGGTGGTGCTATCTGCGGAGGGGACCCTCTACTACCTCCAGACGGCCGAGGAAGAGGTACGTGTTCTCGAACTGGGCTGGCATACTGCCTCCGAGTAGGGCTAGACCAGGGAACCGTCCTACTACTCGGTGACGTCAGCCGATCCGGTGTGCGGCGCGCCTTTCTCGCTCCTCAGGAAGAACCCGGCCACCATTGCGGCGAGCGCGACATAGTGGCTCACATAGATCTCCATCGCGGTGTAGCAGGAGACGCTGTCTGAGGCTTGACGGGTACAGCCGAATTCGGGATCGCTGGCGAGGAAATAGGCAACGACCGCGATCACAACGATCACACTCACCGGAATCAAGCGCCGTATGCCATCAAAGGCCCTAAATAGCCAGACAATGAAGTCGACGAGAATCGGGGCTGTGAGGATCCAAGTGCCGAAAAAGAAGACGGCTATTTGGCCGTCCGACGAGAAGTCCCCATCCGATTGTCGAACGACGATCAAGAGCGCGGGAACGGCCACGCCCACGAGAAGGACCACGTAAAGCCATTTCCGCCAGGTGGGGAGACGGGCTTCGGAGCCTGCCTTGTATCCAGTCCACGCCAGATCGATGGTGCCGATCAGGGTCAGAGCAAGAACGGCGAATAAAACACCCAAAATCATTGGCTCCGACGAGCCGGCCCGAGCCCTGATTCCCACTATTGCCCCACCAAGGAATCCGACCAACGACACAACGAGATAAGCAGCGGAGCGCTTCACCCGCGGGAGGCTACTGAGCTAGAGGTTCTCGGGGCGCAGCGGTTCGGTTGATAAATCCCTCCTAGCCCTCAGGAACGAACCACTTGTCCGGCGGGAGGTCGCCAGCGGCGGCCTTGCTTGCCTCGCTCAGCTTCTCGCTCGACCATGACCTCCACCTATGGGGTGTGATCTCGACGGCGACATCGTCAAACTCGCCCCAGGCCTCGCCGACGGTGCCTGCCGCTTCCTCGGTGAGGTTTTTCTCCCTGACCATCCGATTGATCCGCTGCGCTTCGTCGCCCTCGATGATCCGGGCGGTGCCTTCGGCCATCGCCATGAACCCGGGAGGGTCGATGGCGAACGAGGCGGTCGGGTTGTTCCTGATGTTGCGCACCTTCTTGGTCATCGATGCCGTCTCGAAGTAGAACCGTTCGTTATGCCACAAGAAGATGACGAAGGCGAGGTGGATCGTCCCATCGGGATTGAGAGTGCCGACCACCGCATTGATCGGTCTCTCCAGCTGAGCCTCGATTGCCTCCGGAGCAGGCTTGGCCAGATACACCTCTGCGGCGCCCATGTGAAAGCTCCTATCGGTCCGTCGCCTTCGAACCTAGCAACAGCACGGACACGGCTGCGGTGGTGCCGTTACCCTGCCGGTATGCCTTTGACAGTTCTCGAACACCCGCTTGCCGAAGACCTGCTCACCGAGTTGAGGAAGACCAGCACCGAACCGCCCCAGTTCCGCCAGACTGCCGAGCGGCTCGGGTATCTCCTCGTTGCCGAAGCTCTGGCCGACATGAAGACGGAGGACGAGCAAATCGACACTCCACTGGAGACGATGACCGGGAGACAGCTAAAGCGTCCTGTCGTCGCGGTGGCTGTGCTCCGGGCCGGGCTCGGGCTGCTGGAGTCGGTGCTCACCCTCGTCCCCGATGCTGCGATCGGCTTCGCCGGGGTGCAGCGCAACGAGGAGACCGCCGAACCGATGGAGTACTACACCCGCTTCCCCAATCTCGACGGCACCCGGGTGCTGGTGCTCGAACCGATGCTCGCCACAGGTGGGTCACTCTCCTGGGCTATCGACAAAGTCAAGGAGAACGGCGCAAACGACATCACCGCAGTCTGTGTGGTCACCGCACCTGCCGGAGTGGAGCGGATGGAGAACGACCATCCAGATGTCAGGATCGTGGCTGCGAGCCTCGACCGCGAACTCGACGACAACTTCTACATTCGCCCCGGCCTCGGAGACATGGGAGACCGGCTCTTCGGCACCCTGTGACCCGATTCGAGGACGAAGTTCTCCGGGTGCTCCAAGCTCTGGAGCCGGGAGAGGTCATCACCTACGGCGAAGTTGCCGAAGAGGCGGGGTTCCCTGGCGCGGCCCGGGCGGTTGGCAACATTTTGAGCAAATCAGAGGGTCTCCCCTGGTGGCGGGTGGTTGGCGCCGGCGGCTATCTCAAGACCGGCCATAGCGATCGCCAGTCGGAGCTTCTCCGCGCCGAGGGAGTCCGGATCACCGGTCGACGGGTGACTCCAGATTCCCGTTGATATCTCCCTCCCCTACGGCGAAGATGCGCTGGTCGATCCACATCACCAACACTGAAGAACGGGATAGCCATGACCGAAACCCCCAGACCCGGCATCTTGGTTTCCGGAACCGGCGAGATCACCGGCACACCCGACACTGTCACCATCAACCTTGGTGTCTCGGTTCGACGGAACACAGTCCAGCAGGCCACTGCGGATGCGGCTGACGCCGCAGCGAGGCTGATCGACTCGTTGACGGCCAACGGGATTGCGAGAGACTCGATCACCACGACCCGGTACGCGATCAACCCCGAGTACGACCACCGACACGACGCCCAGATCCTGCTCGGCTACCGGGTGGACAACACGGTGAGGGCCCGGATCAAGGACATTGGCGAGTCGGGCAACGTCATAGACCAGGCGACAACAGCAGCGGGTGACGCGGTACGGGTCGACGGGATCTCATTCAGCATCGAAGACGACGCCGGTCTGATCAGCGCCGCCCGGGAAGCAGCATGGAAGGACGCACAGGCCAAGGCTGCCCAGCTCGCCAAGCTCGCCGGCCGGAAACTGGGACCGGTGTCCTCGATAACGGAGTCAGTGAGCCGGCCACCCCGGCCTATGGAGTTCGCACGGCTCCAAGCGGCCGACGCATCCACCCCGATTCAGCCAGGGAGTGCTTCGGTTTCGATCAGCCTCCAAGTGGAGTTCAGCTTCCAGGACTAGGGGCGAGGGTATCTTGATACCTGATGGCATACACAGCAGTTGAGCTGATCGAGACGAAACGGGACGGCGGAACCCTGACCGCCGACTCCATCGAGTGGCTCATCTCCGCCTACACCGATGGATCGGTGACCGATTACCAGATGTCGGCGATGACCATGGCCATCTATCTCAACGGGCTCGACGACGACGAGCTAGCCAACTGGACCAGAGCGATGCTCGACTCCGGCGAAACTCTCGACTTCGACGACATCCCCGCCGCCAAGGTCGACAAGCACTCAACCGGTGGTGTCGGCGACAAGATCTCGATCCCTCTGGCGCCCCTCGTCGCTGCCTGCGGAGTGGTGGTCCCGATGATGTCGGGCCGCGGGTTAGGCCATACCGGCGGCACTCTGGACAAACTGGAGACGATCCCCGGTTTCTTCACCGGCCTCGATCCCGACCGATTCGGTGAGATCCTGCGCGAGACGGGACTCGTCCTCGCCGGGCAGTCCGAAACATTAATTCCGGCCGACCGCAAGCTGTATGCACTGCGTGACGCCAGCGGGACCGTCTCGTCGATCCCCCTCATCTCGTCATCGATCATGTCGAAGAAGCTCGCCGAAGGCCTCGATGGCCTCGTCCTCGATGTGAAGACCGGAAGCGGCGCGTTCATGAAAGAACTCGAGGACTCCCGGACTCTCGCCCGGACCATGGTCGGGATCGGCAACGCCAATGGCGTCCGCACCGTCGCTCTCATTACCGACATGTCACAACCCCTCGGCAACGAAGTCGGCAACGCCAACGAGATGGCCGAGTCGATCGCCACCCTGCGCGGGGAGGGACCTGACGACATTACCGAGCTGACCATGGCACTGGGTGAGGTGATGCTGGAACTTGCCAGCATCGACGGCGGACGTGGCCTCCTCCAGTCGAAGATCGACTCGGGTGAGGCTCTGGACAAATTCAAGGAGGTCGTTGCCGCCCAGGACGGTGATCCATCGGTCGTCGACGACCCATCCCGTCTTCCCCGGGCATCTGAGAGCGCAACCGTGAGCGCCGATCGGGCCGGGTATGTGACCGGGTGCAACGCCCTGACCGTAGGGATCACAGCAACCAGGCTCGGCGCGGGCAGGGAGCGTTCCGACGATGTCATCGACCCCGGCGTGGGGATCACATTGCACAAGAAATTGGGTGACCGTGTCGAGACCGGAGATGCCCTGGCCACCGTCCACTACTCGAAACAGAATCTGTGGGATTCACACCGCGACAAACTCACGGGCGCCTGGACCATCGAAGACGAGCCCGACGAGCCCCGCCCCCTGGTGTTGGAGCGGATCGAGTAAACCGCGCGTTCCTAAGGCTCCACGTATCAAATATGATCTCCAGGGCGTCGAGAATGCGTGGGGGTTCCTCTTTTTGAGCGATTACTCAAGGGATTCTTTAGGCATTACCATCTTCGCCCAAGTGATTACAAGGAGCTATTCGCAATGAAGGTCGTCGTCTGCGTCAAGCAGATCCCCGACCCCGCCACTCCCTACAAACTCGAGGAAGGCACCAACTGGCTGGTGCGACCCTCCGAGCAGGTGCTAGATGACACCGACCGGTACGGGGTGGAGATGGGTCTTCAGCTAGCCCAGGCCAATGACGGGACCGTGACTCTCGTCAGCATGGGCCCCGCGGGCAACAATCAGGGCGTCCGCCAGGCTCTGGCAATGGGTGCCGACAAGGCAGTCCTCATCGACGACAGCGACCTGCGCGGCTCCGACGCCCTCACCACCGCCCGGGTTCTCGCCGCAGCGATCAAGGAAGAAGGCTTCGACCTGGTTATCGCCGGGACCGAGTCCACCGACGGCTACGCCGGCGTCGTACCGCAAATGATCTCTGAGCTGTTGGATGCGCCGACTCTCACTTTCGCCACCCATGTCGAGGTCGGTGACGGGAAGGTGACCATCCACCGCCAGACCACTTCGGGGTATGACGTCGTGGAAGCTTCGCTGCCCGCAGTTGTTGCGGTAACGGCGGGAGTGGTCGAGCCCCGCTACCCCACTTTCAAGGGGATCATGGACGCCAAGAAGAAAACCGTCGAGAACAAGACTCTCGCCGACCTCGGCGTCGAAGTCGAAACCACCCAGACCGTGACCGACATCAAGGACGCTCCGGAGCGCTCCGGGGGCAAGAAGATCGAAGATGAGGGCGAGGCCCACCTCGAGATCATCTCGCTTCTCGAAGAGAGGAAGGTGCTCTGATGGCTTCGGTATGGGTGTTCATACAGGAGGACGAGGGAGCGCCTTCGACGCTCGGCCTCGAGTTGTTGACCAAAGCCCGGGACATGGGCGATGTCACTGCCGTATACCTCGGGGAAGGCTCCGACGAGGCTTTCGCCACTCTGGGCGAGTACGGGGCCACCAAGGTGCTCCACGCCGACTCCGGCGACTCTCTCCCCTCTGCCCCGGTGGCAGCAGCCCTGGCCAGCAAGGTCGAGTCGGACAAACCGGACCTCATTCTCTTGGGGCAGGCCCATACCGACCGCGACGTCGCCGGACGGCTGGCCGCTCGTCTCGGTATCGGGATCCTCTCCAACGCATCTGACGTCAGGCTTGGCGACGACGGTGTCGAGACCGACCACGAGATCTTCGGTGGCGCCCAGATCGCGGTTGCGACTGCTCCCGGCAGCCCTTCGATCGTCCTGGTCCGTCCCAAGTCATTCCCGGCAGAGCCAGGTGACGGCGGCGCACCCGATGTCGAGGACCTCGACCTGCCGGACGCCGGCGCGTCGTCGGCAAACGTCGTCGAGTCTCATGTCGAAGAACGTGAAGGCCCCCAGCTCAGCGACGCCGCGATCGTCATCTCCGGTGGCCGCGGCCTCGGCTCGGCGGAGGCATACGACCTGATCGAACAGCTCGGCAAGAAGCTCGGAGCCGCCACTGGCGCCACCCGCGCCATCGTCGACTCCGGATGGGTCCCCTACGCCAAGCAGGTGGGCCAGACCGGAAAGACGGTGAAACCCGACATCTACATCGCCGCCGGGATCTCCGGGGCGATGCAGCACCTGGTAGGGATGAAGGACTCGAAGACGATCATCGCCATCAACAAAGACCCGGACGCACCGATCTTCTCGGTGGCCGACCTCGGGATCGTGGGCGACGTCCACAATGTTCTGCCCAAACTGATCGAGGCGCTCAACAACCGGTGACCGAGACTCCGGAAATCGAAAGGTGGTCGGGCTTCAAGGCCTGGGTGTATTCGCTGATCCAGGGCAAACCCAAGAACAACAATGCCCTCGTCGAGTTGGCCGGAGTGGGTCCCGGTGACCGGGTGCTCGACATCGGCTGCGGGCCTGGTGCCGCTCTGGAAGGGGCACTAGCGGCAGGAGCTGACGAGGTCTCGGGGGTCGATCCCAGCCCGGCGATGGTGAAACGTGCCGCCAAACGTGTGCCGAAGGCGAAAGTACAGGAAGCCTCAGCTGAATCTCTACCTTTCGATGACGGAGCCTTCACCGCTGTCTGGACAATCTCCACGTTCCACCATTGGGCCGACCGCAGCGGCGGTCTGGCGGAAATGCTCCGCGTCCTCGAGCCCGGTGGCGCGTTTTACGTGGTGGAACGTGAATTGAAACCGGGAGGCAGCGGCCACGGCCTGACCCGCAAAGAGGGCCAGCAGATGGCAGCCCGGATCACCGAAGACCACGAGGTCCCGGCCAGGGTCGACACCCTCAAGGCAGGAAGACAGACCTACCTGGTGATCACCGGCTCGCGTTAGGTCGGCACCTCGGAGCAGCGAGCGCTAACGGCGATCGGAGTCCCGGTGCGAGAGGATCTCCTCTCGGCTGAGCGACGACCCGTTCGCCTCCTTCCGCGCCTTCACATTCTCCAATAGTGTGCCGAGGTCGGGTTTGCTCGCGAGGTCGATCATCTCTCCTCTGAGGAACTCCTGGAGCGATCGCCCGCTGCGGGCAGCCCGTGATGCCAATTCATCTCGAACCGAATCGGGTACGTCTCTGATGGTGATCGAAACCGGCATGCAAGCATTATGCATGAACTGCTGTTGATTCATCACTCTGAACTTGAATCCTGGTCGACGCAGCCGTCAGTGTGGAGGTACTGGCGGCACTCGTCATCGGTGAGCTCGCGGGTCAAAGCTGCCCGAGCCCGTTCGATCACCAAACTGGAGTCCAATGGGGTGAACCTGATCACCCCACCTGCGTCCCCGTAGGCAAGCTCGGTCTCATCCCAGGAGATGGCAGCACTGGGGGGATTGTTGAGACCTACCACTCTGATCTGCCACATCAGGCTGCTGCTTTCGACGTCCCAGGCGCGATAGATCCCGTCGAAGCCGACGCTGATCGCAACGCCGTCACTCGTGACATCAACAAAGGGGGTGTTGCCTTTGTGGCCTTCTCGTTTGAGGACGATTGCGTCGGCCATTGGTGCGCCGGCGATGACCGCCTCCATGTCGACGACGATGACAAGCGGGCCGTTGGTCCCCAGGCCCAGGTACCGACCTGTGGTGTCGATGGACGCGTCCAAGAACAAGAGCCCTTCAATGTCCTCACTCGCCAGCGATCCAATCAAGCGCCTGTCAGCGAGTGAGTACACCTCGATCAGAGTGCCACCATCGACGTTCAAGACAAGATATCCGGATCTCGCATTGGCTCCGGGCGAGAAGTACCCGTACGCGATAACTCTCTGCCCGAGATCGATCACCATCTCGTCGGTTTCGAGATCCAGGACGCCACTGGGCTCGACTGCCTCACAAGTCCACCGCGAGTCGACGACCACGAGTGTTCCGTCAGGCGACACACCTCTCGGGATCAGACATTCAGGAAAGTCCTTAGTCTCCTCACCCGTGCGGGCATCGAAAGTAACACCTCGGTCGTCATCTGACCGCCGCCCCGCTACCGTCGTAAACGACTCGTTGATCACTGCAATCCACCCTATCCAAGTATTCAGTGTCGGGTAGGACACCACGGTCTCACCGGTCAGGATATCCACCATCTTGGCATCGCCCTCCCTCATGGGTGCGAAAAGCAGATCGTCATCTTCGCTCAGCCGAAAAGGTGGCGGGTCGCCACCGAGGTCGATCGCTCGATCACCTCCGCTGCCGGCGGCGGTGATGTCCCACACCCGAGCATGGCGATCTAGCGACGCCGACGCGACGTGTGCCCCATCGGGGGAGAAGGCAAGACCCCACACCGAAGCCTGGTGTCCACTGAGTGTGAGAAACACCGCCTGCGTTTCGATATCGAAGATCGTGATATCGCTGTCGTTGCCGCTAACGGCGATTTTCGAACTGTCGGGACTCCAGACAACCTGCTGTGGCGATTGATGTGGTCTCTGAAACAGAATCCCGCCTTCGGGGAGCTGGCGAACCTGAACCTCACGGTCAAGAAAACTGGCGAGAGCCACCATCGATCCGTCGGGACTTATCGCAATGCGATCCGGATCGAGCCCGGGAACAGCGAATTCCCATAGCTGGATGTCGGTATGGATATCAACGGCCCGGACGCGCGCCACGATCTCGTCTCCGGAGTCGTTGATTCCCGATCCGTGGAACAGCAGCAGAGTGTCAGTGCCGGGAAGAAACTCAGCCCAACTCATA
The DNA here is from genome assembly GCA_040880765.1 of Acidimicrobiia bacterium. Taxonomy (GTDB): domain Bacteria; phylum Actinomycetota; class Acidimicrobiia; order Spongiisociales; family ZC4RG35; genus MA-ANB-1. The sequence continues at coordinate 9,826 of JBBDHT010000082.1, forward strand.
GACGTGTCGGAATCGTAAGTGCGGATCTCCTGGCCGGTCGTCGGATCCCACACGTAGGCACGCCGACCGAAGTTCGCATCACTCCCTGATGACGCCACAAAACCGCTACTACTGATGCTCGGTCGAGTGTAGAACTGCCAATCACCCATCAGGCTGTGTGTGTGCTGAAGTGTTGCGGAGTCGTAGAGGTCTACTCCGGGCGCCCGCCCCTCATCGGTGGCACCCGTGGTGTAGTAGTCCCGCGCCACAGCAATTGTGTCACCTGAGGGGGAGAAGACGATGAAGCTTGGCCGACCCGTAGTTCCATGTGGATCGTCGAGCCTGCCCATTGGCTGCGCTGACTTCGCATTCCATACGAGAGTGCCTGTCAGCTCCTCGCTCGGCTCGTCGCTGAGGATGGTGTTTCCATCAGGGCTGTAGGCGATGGCTTGGTATCCACCCGTGATCCTGAGCTTCATACGCATCTGCGCTTGGGTGTTCCGCACTGCGGAGATCGCCTCCGGTGTCGGTTCGAGTTCCATGTCGGCGGTGGCGTCGATCGCTTCGAGAGCGAGGAGGACTCCGAGTTCCGGATCTTCTACGATTGCATCCATGGCGGCTGCAGCCAGATCGCGTGACGTGGCCACTGCAGCAGTGACCCGTGCCTCCTGGGCCCTGTCGAGAGCTATGGCGCCCAGGACAACTGCCACGACGAGCCCACCGGCAAGGGCTCCGATGAGCGCTTTGCGCCTTCGGGCGGCTTTGTCTTCTAGAGCCTGGTGTTCGGCCCGGTCGCGTTTTTCTTGTTCGATGCTGGCTTCGACGAAGGTCATCTCGTCTTCGGAGATGGCGATATCGGTCCGCTCCTGCCAGATCAGTGCCTGTTCTAGGCGGCTGCCTCTGAGCAGGTAGCTCGGGTCTTTGCCCGCTTCTTCCCAATCCCGTGCGGTCACCTGGATACGGCGGTGGATGAGGAGGTCTTCGCGGCGGTCGTCGATCCAGGTGCGGAGCCGTGCCCACCGTCGGATCAGAGCCTCATGGGCAACTTCGACTGTTGGGGTCCTGGTGGCGGCATCGCGGTCGAACGACAAGAGCCGGAACGCCCCGAACTGTTGGATGACATCATCGAGAATCGCCTGGTCGAGACTCAAGCCTTTGAGCTCGGTCTGCCTCACCCGGCGCCTGGTGTCGTCGGCGAGCTCATCGACGTTGACCAGGCGGAGAAACAGGTTGCGGGCTGCGGTTCGCCCTTCGCTAGATAGATTTCCGTAGATCTCTTCTGCACGATTGGCCAGTGCTCCGGCGACGCCTCCCGACTGCTCGTAGGCGCCGAGGGTCATGGTGTTGTTGACCCGCTGGTTGAACAGCTCGGTCAGCGCGTACTGCATGAGGGGAAGCCCGCCCGGCTCGTCCCGCACGTCGTCGATGATCCTGGTGACCAAACCGGGTTGGAGGTCGACCCCGACACCTCTTGCCGGTTGGACGATGGCGCGGGTCAGTCCTTCGTCACCGGGAGGGCTGACCGGCACCAGACCTGAGCTCATCACCTCGGCGAAGTCAGCATATTGGAGCGGTTGGTCGAAGAAGTCGGCTCGGAGCGTCAAGACCACCCTGATCCGACTTCGTTCATCAGTGGCAACCGCGGTCAACGAATCGAGGAACAATCTCCGGGTTGACTCCGACGACACCAGCGAGAACAGCTCTTCGAACTGGTCGACCAGGATGACCAGCTCGTCCTCATCGTTGCCGATGAGCGTCTTGGCAGCGCGGGCCAACCCCCGGTCATCGGCGGTCAGTTCGTCGAACAACCCAGAAGGCCGATCTGTCGCAATGCGGAGAAGGGCAGCGGTCAGCTCCTCGAACGGGTGGGTTCCAGGAAACATCTCGGCAATGAGCCAGGTCTTCGACCCCTGGATCGAACCGGAACGTATTGCAGGAAGGAGCCCCGCCCGAACCAGAGAGGACTTCCCGGATCCCGAAGGGCCGACAACGGCGATCAAACGCGTCGATGCCAATGCCTCGACCAGTTCTTCGACCAGAGCGTCGCGGCCATGAAAGTCGACTGCTTCGGACTCCTTGAAGGCGCGCAGCCCCTTATAAGGGTTACGCCGGGAACCGGTCAGGACCTCGGACACCGCCGGAACCACATCCGCCCCAATCGCCTGGCGGAGCGCACG
>JBBDHT010000083.1:0-1907 GCA_040880765.1 Acidimicrobiia bacterium
AGATGAAGGCTTGGAAACCAAACCACCGAGTCTCCATCAAACCCAGGGCGGTTCAATGGGCCCGGGCTAACACTTTGATCCCTTCCACGTCGGGCGAATCCCCCGCAACCGGCCGGTGGTTATGCCGGTCGGTGCGGACCAGATCAGCCAACACTTTCGCATCCCCAGCATCCGACTTCGCGCCTGCGGGGTTGTGCCGGTCCCGATACCGCGACACCGCAAACGGGTTGATCGCATACACCCGATAACCGACAGCTATCAGAGCCTGCACCCAAAGGCCACGGTCGGTTTCGATACCCACCACCACCTCGGTCGGGTCATCAACATGTTCAGCCACCAGCTCATGAAAGGCTCTAACCCCTTCCAACCCTTCAGAAAGACGAACAGCGGCCAGCCGCTCCCCTTCGGCGTCCATCACATGAACATCATGATGGGCTTCAGCCCAGTCATCACCAACAAAAATCATTCGACTCTTCCCTTCCGTCGACTATCCGCTTCTCGAGCCTGAAAGGGAGCCCGGCGGCGGACTAATGGACAAGTGCTCAAACGGCACGACACCCCAGAAGCGCTACAAGCAACCCTCACCAACCGGCCGGGGCACGATCTAGCCTTAGAAGTCCCGAAGGCTTCCGTGCTCTGCAGTGCTCACCGACCAGCAGGCTCACAGACCAGACTCCCACACGAAGCCCGATCAAGCCCCATTAGTGCCCTGGCCAGTAACGATGGCGATGTTCAGGGCGAGTCAGGGGCGCTGACCAGCAAGGACGCAGGACGAAGGCGCACCCGGTCCGTTCGTCGAGGACGAGGACGCAGCTGGCGGCGTCATCTGGCCGTCCTGAACGCGGCAAACGTTAGTGGTTGGGGCACTAACTACACCAGTACCACGAGGTCGTCACGGTGTATCACCGCTCCGCCTGCCAGCTCGGAATGCTTTCCCGCAACCTCCTTGACCGAGGAGGAGCCGAGACGGACAAGGCCTTTGGCAATGGTGTTGCCTTGCGCATCGTTGACGACAACGGCGTCCCCGGCGACGAAGTCACCACCGATCTCCCGTATACCGACAGCGAGCAGGCTTCTCCCGTTGACGGCTATTGCCTCGGCTGCACCATCGTCAATGATCAGCTCGCCGCGGGACGGAACACCAAATGCGATCCAGAGTTTGCGTGCCGAGAGCCCGGAAGGTCGGGGAGCGATCCAGGTCCCCACCTCTTCGCCGCGCAAGGACAATCCCACCGCGTCGGTGGCTGAGGCGTCGGCGATGACGGTCGGAACACCCGACCATGCGGCCATGCGTGCTGCGGCGATCTTGGTTGCCACACCACCCGACCCGAAGACACCCCGGGTCGTCGCGTGATACAGGTCGTCGAGGATGGAGTCGTTGTGCCGGACGGCGCTGAGTAGCTCGGCTGACTCGTTGGCCCGGGGGTCGTCGGAGAACAGACCACCGGTGTCGGTGAGAATGATCAGAATTGCGGCCTCGACGAGATGACACACCAGAGCAGCCAGACGGTCGTTGTCCCCGAACCGCAGTTCGTCAACAGTCACGGTGTCGTTTTCGTTGACTATCGGCACGACCCCGAGTTCGAGCATGCGGGCGATCGCCTCCCTGGCGTGTAGGTACTGGGTCCGGTTTGCCAGCACATCCCGGGTCAGAAGCACCTGGCCGACCACAAGGCCGTGCTCGGCGAAAGCAGCGGCGTAGTCGTGCATGAGAAGCCCCTGACCCACAGCGGCCGCCGCCTGCAGCCCGGGAACGTCGGTGGGACGTGTCGTCAATCTGAGAGCGGGAAGCCCGGCCGCGACCGCTCCCGAGGACACGAGCAGGGGTTTGTAGCCGGCCTCTGCGGCCGTAGCGACCTGTCGGACGGTTCGTTGCAGGCTGCCGCTGTCGATTCCGCCCGATGCGC
>JBBDHT010000084.1:0-1895 GCA_040880765.1 Acidimicrobiia bacterium
GGCGCGAAACGCGTAGAGATACGGGGTGCGTCCGCATTCGAGCTCGCGTCGATCCGCTGGTGTCGTTGTGTCCTTCGTCTGTGATCGGGCTCCTTTGATTGAGGCGAGGTCTGAGTGCTGATATTCGACGAGTGACCTGTTGCCCGGATTTGGCGCCACGGCGGACTCCATCTCCCCTGGAACCCGCCACCCTTTCGGGCGATCGCCCGGGACGAGGCCGGAGCTGATAGTCAGCAGTCCGGTTCGGTGTCGGGCAGGCCGTTCCTTCTTGATTGTGGGTGTCATCCCGCTTGCGATAACCCTCCACCCTGTCCTACGAATGTCAGTAACCCTCCAATTCCTCGGTCACGATCAGGCCACAGCCCTTCAACCTGGTGTTACGCCAGCCTTCGGTCCTGACTGGAGGCCTCCAGACCTGGTGTGTGAAGGTCCTTGGTAGAAGGGTTGTCGGCAACCCGATGACACTCGCCTGACAGGGTCCCGAGGTCAGATTCAGTCATGGCCGTGGAGAAACTGCTGTTGAAACCAGAAGAAGCCGCCGAGATCCTGTCGATCGGCCGTTCCAAGGTCTACGAGCTTATTGGAACCGGTGAGCTGGCCTCTGTGCGAATTGGGGCGTGCCGGAGGATTCCGGCCGAAGCCCTCTCTGACTTCGTGGCTGGTCTCCGGGACACATCTCCTGCAGTTCAGTCAACGGTGACAGCCATCAGATGAGCATCCACCTGCGGTGGACCCTTCGCGGTGAGCGCCGATACGACGTTCGACTACGCGACCCGGCTGGCAATACGTACACCCGAACTTTCCGGACAAGACAGGAGGCCGAGACGTTTGAAGTCTCCGAACGGGCGAGCCGGGCCCAGGGTGCATGGCTTGATCCCCGACGTGCCGAGATCACCCTCCGGGAGACCGCCATCGTGTGGCTCGATGCCAACCCTGGGAAGCGCCCATCCTCTCGAGCACGAGACGACTCGGCGCTACGGACCCACATCTTCCCCATGCTTGGAGACCGGACCATCGGGTCGCTCACGCCTTCCGACATCCAGCGATGCGTCAACGATTGGTCGCAGACAATGGCGCCGCGTTCGGTAAGACGGGTCTATCAGACTCTGGCGGCGGTACTCAACTCCACCGTCCTCAACGACGCACTGGCTCGTTCGCCATGCCGAGGAATCCAACTCCCCGAGATAGAACCTGTAGAGCGGCCTGTCCTCTCTCCAGATGAGCTGCTGGACCTGGCTGAGGCCCTGGGGCCCGAATACGAAGGAATGGCCTTCCTGGGCGCCGTCCTCGGGCTGCGCTGGGGCGAATCCGCCGGATTGAAGGTCGGCCGGATCGACTTCGAACGTCAGACCATCAGCGTTGCTCAACAAGTCACCAGAGGCGCAGGTGGACGCTCCGCGCTGGGGCCACCCAAATCCGCCGCCGGGCGGCGAACCTTGGCAGCACCAGCCGCTCTCATGGAGCTACTGCAGGATCATCTCGAACGACGAGGGCGCACAGTAGATGTGGACGCCTTCGTCTTCACGTCATCCTCCGGGGAGCATCTCGACTACTCCAATTGGCTACACCGCATCTGGTATCCAGCAAGAGAGCAAGCCGGCCTCGAATGGCTCCAATTCCACGACCTCCGCCGGACCAACGCCACCGGCCTCGTCCTCGAAGGCGTCGACATCAAGACGGCCCAAGCGCGCCTCGGACATACCGACCCACGACTCACCCTGGCCATCTACGCCCAAGCGACCACCGAAGCAGATAGGGCGGCAGCAGACCTTCTCGGTAAGCGATTCCTTCCCCGCGAGAGGCCAAACACCGGCCGAGGACTCACCTGACGCGCGATGGACGCGCGATGGAATCAAATCCAACACCAAGGGCCGCCCTTGCAGACGGCCCTGACC
>JBBDHT010000085.1:0-60304 GCA_040880765.1 Acidimicrobiia bacterium
TGTCAACTCCTCGAAATCGACCGGTGCCACCCACATCAATAGCTCAGGACGCAACCCCACTACAGCCCTAGTAGTCGTCGGCGAGGAATCAGCAGACGATGCAACAGTCGACGGTGAAGACGAACTCGACTGGACAGCGGAGTTTCCACCACCTGACGGATCGCAGGCCGCCACGACCACCGCAACCAATAACAGGCACCACCATCGACAGCTCATGCCGTCAACGTCTTCGAACCAGACGACGCGGGCTGTTGGTCGATCTCGTCGAGCATCATCATCCACTGAGTTCCGTATCCGCCGCCCGCGGCGACGGACCTATCGGTTAACAGGGTTCTACTTCCACCATCACCCTATAAAGCAGGTTATAACCGAATCGTATGACAAGCCCCGGACGCCGCCACTGCCGAATGGGATGACGGAACCATCGAGTCCGTAGCCCTCGACTGGCACCAGGAACTCACATGGGAATTGCGCCACGACGCGCGGCACGCACCACCGAAGTCGTCCGAATCACCCTCGCGATGTCCGGCAGTTCCGAACCGCATGCCGACGTGCCGCTCTGCTCGGTTCAGCCCCGATGATGTGGTGACTACTCGGCGGTACTGATCTCCGGTGCGTCTGGCGGCATATGTCGGGGTGGCTCAATCTTCTTCAGACTGTCCGCAATGGACTGCAAAGCTTCGGTCCGCTTCGGGGTGTCCTGGTCCACCTTGTCCCATTGGCGCACCGCATATACCGACGCCAGCAAGTCGATGCGGTAGTTGTCAGTGATCTTGATCTCATCGGTGGCTGGCGAGTCGTATGTGATCCTGACGTCATAGGCCATCGGCAGATCGCTATCGACCCGGTCGGGTCCGTGGTCCAAGACAGTGCGCAAGACCTTGCCCGGTGGCATTGTCGGCTGATCCCAGAACTTCGCCGTCTCACCGTGGTCGATGATCTTGTGCGCTGCGGCGAGCGGTGGGCTGAATGTGACCGCCACGTTCTTGGCGACCGTGTTGCCGCTGTTCTCCAAGACCAGGTTCAGGGTGCGGGTAGATTTGTCGCCCTCGACGTGGACGACGACGTAGGGACGGTTGGTCGCCTTCCGCAGCTTGCGGGCTTCGTCTATCTGACCCCGTGCCGCCCACAGGGCAAGGACGGCAACGATCGCCAGGGCAAGCGTGGAGTAGGCCGTAAGTGCCTGCATTGCGTGTGCTCCTTCTGTGTGCGGGTATTGATGTTGGCACACGTCCCCGACGGGTTCACGCCCAACACACATGAATGCCGATCTGCTCGGCTTCTGGGATGCGTCTGGCCTGGCTCCACACCCGGGCGAAGAGCGTGCGCATAACGCGCGCCAAGAACCTCGAGAATGGTGCCAATTACCCACGCATAACCGTTGATCTCGGATGGTTGGTGCTATTCGATTGCGCCGGAGCTTCGCGCGGGGCATGCTGGAGACAGTGGATACCGATCAGCCTGACCATGAAGCCTACGGACGTGTCACGAATCCTGAGCGCTACCTAGCCGTGGTCCATGCCGCTCAGGACAAAGTCGATGACCTGGTCAAGTCCTATCAGGTCGAACCGGAAGCCGGGTCACCGAGCGTCGACTTCCCGGAGTGGACCAGTGGTGCTGAACGTGTGGTCCGTCTCCAACCAAAGGGAGGCGCGCCGCTAGCACTCATGTTCACAGACTTCCCTGGTGTCGTTGTCCGAGTTGGTGACTGGGGTGCTAAAGCCTTCCCGGCATGTGGGTGCGATGCTTGCGATGAGTCTCCGAGTGAGGTGGTCGAGAGACTGAACGACTTTGTAAACGCTGCCGTCGAAGGCAGCTACGAAGAGCAGCTGACCAAACGGACACTCACCTACAGGTACGCCAGCCGGCGGGGTGTGCTGTCGGGCAAGCGGATGCTCGACCGTGGCGAGTGGAAGCGGCACGGTCTACCCGCCGCCCACCAGTGGCCACCCTGGTCGACCCGATAGCTCATTCACCACCCTCGAGGTGCCGATAGCGGACGGTGTCGGATATGGGCGATTCGCGCTATAGATTGCATGATCGGTATTTGCAGGTTGGGTTGGGAACTATCGACGGCTCCCAGTCGTCTTACATGCGTGTCGAAGGGAGACCTATGTCGATCACTGGTCTGAATCGCCGTGTGTCGGGTATCCCGGTGTGGCTGGTTGCGTCGGTCCTTCTTGTCGCGGGCTGCGACAGCTCAGCTACAGATGACTCGACAACGCTTCCAACGCCTGACTCCTTGACGTCCGCTACGGACGGTCCAACGACATCATCGAGTCCGCAGACCACCGATCCCGCGCCAGCCTCCACATCAAACGCTGCGACGCTTCAAGGCGCTCGCTGGGTCCACCGGGGTATGGGTATGTCTGACGCAACACTGGCATCGAGCGGACACATCGTTCTCGTAGACAATGAACGAGTGTATGTGGCCGACGGCTTCGGAGAAGAGGATGCTGAGTCCCGAGTGTCTGTTTTTGATGCCGCCACCGGCGAACTGGCCTGGCAGAGAGACGACCTCACCGCAGATGTGTCAGTGAATGACGTCTTCCTCCAAGCGCTCGTTGGAGACATCCTGGTTGTTAACGGCCAATACGACAGTGTTACCGCAGTCAAATCAGCTACCGGTGAGACCCTCTGGTCTTTCCGGCTTCCAGAGGGTTATGGGGCTGTCCGGTCGGCGGCGGTTGGAGATGTCCTCCTTGTCGGGACGGAAGCGCCGAGAGAGGGAGATATCAGACCACCGGTTGTCTACGCATTGAATCTCACGGATGGATCAGTGTTGTGGGAGACGCCTCTGGCGGAAGGCACAGACCTTCAATGGCACTCTCCTCCCATCGCCGACGGTCTCGCAATGTTTAGTTCAACTCTCAGTCACCCCGGCAGCGCCTCGGGGAACATGATCCACGCGGTCGACGTAACGACCGGCCATGTGCGTTGGGTCGCCGAACTTGGAGGAGACCAGGGATTCCACTTCTACCCGGCACTCATCAGTGGGGAGTTGTTGGTTTCGTGGTCGCCAGATGGCTCGGCGGTCGCCCACCGCGTGACTGATGGATCGCAGGCTTGGGTCCAGCCAAATGTGATACCAATGGCAGTCGACGTCGACGGCACGGTTTACGCGTACGCCAGCGGGATCGTTGAACTCGATCCCACCGACGGCACAACCACACCAGTCGCTGGGTCTGATGCCGTTGCAATGACTGTGGACGCAATCGTTATCCACGATGATCGCCAGCTGGTCCTCACGGGACGGTTCGGAGCTCGTGGCTTGCACCTTCCGACCGGCGAGCAGACTTGGCGAATAGACACGCCTGCAGCCGTAGCGCCGTCAGCGGTCACGTCCAGACTGATCGTCGTGGCGATCGACTCCGGCGTAGCCGTCTTCGACATCCCTTACACGGCAGACGAGGTGACGGCGTTCGTTGAGTCCTTTCTCGAGAAGAGAGTCGATGGTCGTGGATCTGAAGGGGATCTGTCTTCCAATGGGCTTGAGGCGTTTGACTTCTACGGCGCACACGGGACGACGGAATTGGCAGGACGTCTGTACGAGCAGGCCGGGCGCCGTTACACGGCCGGACGGGTTGTCAACCTCGATGGGATTGAAGGGCCGGACGGTGTGACGGTGGGCGAATGGGAAGTGATGGTCGAACTCACAGTCACTGGAGTAGCAGAACCTATCAAAGAGACACTGTTTGTTGCCCCACTCTCGGGGGCCATCAGATTAAGTGTCAACGGTGGCCGAACCGGCTGGGATGGTCCCTAACCCTCGTCCAACGCTGCCCACGACGCATCTCCTCTGATAAGTCCCAAACGAGACGCTGACCGCGAATCGAATCTCAGAGATTTCCTCACACGAAACTGGCTCAATCGACCAGTCAGCGATCCAGGTTGGCCCCCGCGAAGGGCGCATAACGCGCATCGGCCAACCGCTAAAACGCCCGAATCGCCCGCGCGCTATCCGGCATTTAGGAGCACTACAGTAAACCACTGTGAGTGGCGACCGAGGCAGGGTTGGTTGCCGTTTCGATCTGGGTGTGGTGGGGCGGGTGGCCCTTCTCAGGCCGCCTATAGGCCGATACCCAGGCCGCGCTCTCTTCGCCTCTCTCGTTTCTCGCGTTCTGCGATACGTCGGCGGACGTTACGCATGATGTCGTCGAGTTGCTCGTCTTTACCGGGGAGGAGTGGCTCGAGCTCCCGTTGCCGGTCGGGGTTGAGCTCCAGTCGACGTGCGACTGCAGGTTGGTCGATCCAGTCTCGAGCCAGAGCTTGGGTGAGTACGTCGAGACTGGTCTGGTTGTTCTCAGTGGCGACGTAGGCGTGGTTGGCTTCTCGTCCTCTGGTCATCGCGGTGTAGACACCTCGGCTGTCAGTGGGGCTGTCGACCAAGAGGAGGCCTACGTCGACGGTTCGCCCTTGTGTGGCGTGGCTGGTCTGTGCATATCCGAGTTCGAGGTGCTCGGCCACGTAGTTGGCGGGAAGACGGATGGTGCCTGTCCGTCCCGCGACTGTGGTGCTGCCGTCTCGGTGGATGCCGGTGATGGTCCAGTGGTCCCGGTTCTTCACCATCAGATCTCGGTCGGTCCTAAGAGTCCGGTCGTTGCGTCGGGTGACCACCTCGTCTCCCTCCATCATCGCGATGTCGTCGATTCGGAGCTGTGACCCGGAAGGGTCGAGTTCCTTGGCTTTGACCCGGGATTCCTGAGCGAGTTGGTTGAGGCGGGCAACCGTGTCGGTGTTGTTGGCCATCAACGCCACCGTCTCACCACGGTCTCGTGCTTGTTTCCATGCCGCGATGATGTCGGATTCCAGCTGGTCGAGGGTGCCGCCGTGGAGTCGTCCCCTCCGGTGGTATTCGTTGAGGACTGTGGGTTCTCCGGCGCGGAGGCTGAGGCTGGCGTGGCGTTCCCAGGAGTGGTGGAACCGGTGGACCTGGTCCAGTTCGACCGCGCCGTGGCTGTCGACGAGGTGAGCAAACATGCCTCCTCTGCCCACGGCAGCGAACTGGCGGGGGTCGCCGACGAGGACGAGACGCCAGTCTTGTTGGTCGGCGAGCCGGAACAGCGCGGCGAGTTTGGGAGTGGAGGCGGTGGCGGCCTCGTCGACGATCACGGTAGTCCCTACAGCCAAGTCGAAGGAAGGGTCGGGTGGACGTGTCGGGTGGGAGTGTTCGGTCAACACCTTGTCCAACGTGTCGGCCGGCATGTGGGTTTCGGTGGCCAGTACTTCGGCTGCTGCCGCGGTCGGAGCCACCCCGAACACCTGACGGCCTTGAAGACCGAGATTCAGTTTCGCTGTGGCCAACATCGTGGTCTTGCCAGCACCCGCGGGGCCCACGATCAGCTCCAATCCACCATCCCCAGCGACCGCTGCAGCTGCTTCCTCCTGTCCGGTTGTCAGATCCTGAGTGAAACGGATCACCCGGAGTCGCATCCTGCGGTTCTCGCGTTCTATGCGGTGTTGAGCCCGGGTGATCAGCTCCTCCTCCTCGTCGATGATGGCGCGAGTGGTCAGCGTCCGGTCCACGGCTGCTTCGGTGACCGGCCGCCCATCCCGCCGCAACGACACACCCGGTGGAATAGGACGGGAGATGTCAACGCAACCGTCTGCGGCGATGGTGTCGGCGAGACCGTCCAAGACCTCGGTCAGCTCCGTAGAGCTGACTGCGGTCGTTGTGGGCACTACGGAGGCCAGCTCCCGCACCAGTTCCGCCTTCCGCCACGACGACTGACCCTCACCCAGAGCTTGCAGAGCTGTCTCCCCTAACGCGGTCGCCAGGTGGTGATCGATTTCATCGAGACGTCGAACCCGGTAAGTCACCCGTTGAACCAGTCGACGCGGCATGTAGCCGAGATCGAGCATCCGGTCACGCCACTCGGCATGCAGTTGGTTGAGGCTGACGTCGTGGGGTTTCGCTGGTCGGCTGTCCAACACTGCCTCGCGTTCGAGGCGCCACCGCTCCTTCACCGTCGGCTCCCGCGCCAGACGATCGCGAAACCGGTCGAGCTTCTTCTCGAGTCGACTTTCAATGTCGCTGGTCCGCCGGGAGAACTCCGCCAGGACCGTCTTGGGGATTCCGGCGATCTCGGCGATCCCATGCTCAGGTGTCTCCCACTTCACACCGAGACGTCGAGTCAGCTCGGCGCGGAGATCTGCGTGGTATAGGGCGGAGAGGGTGCGTTGGTCGACCATCATGCTGCGGGCGTCCAAGGCCAGCCACCGGCCGTCCGGTGCCGGGACCCGGTTGGCGATCACCGCATGAGTATGAAGCTGAGGATCAAGCCTACGGCTGGTGTGCTGCCGGAACAACCCCACCACCAACCCACCGGCGTCAACGTGCATGATGTGGCCGTGGCGACGCAACCGCGTGTGGGCGTGATCTTCTATCCAGGCCAGCACGGATTCCACGGCCCGGTCGTGGGCGTCGATGACCTGTTCGCGCACCCGGTCGTCGCCTACGGCGAAGAGGACGGAAACTGACTTGGGAGCGGAGAAGGTGGCGTCATAGCCCCGCACGGACCGGTCACCGTATCGGCGACCAAGATCCTCACCAGTCGCCGGATCCCGACCGGCCATCACCGCGAGGAACGCCTCCGGGTCGACCTGTCCGTCGAGGCCGAGACGACCTGCCGCCTGACCCCACCACCGTCCCGGCGGTTCAGACCCGTCGAGGTAGTAGGAGGGGAGCCGTTCGGTGTAGTAGCGGCCCGCTTCCACCCCCTTCAACGAGTTCACACGAACCGTCATCTGCTCTCCCCGACCCTTTCGAGAGTCTTTCGACCGCAGGTGTGCAACCGTCTGTAGAAAATCGGTCGGCTTCTTCGCTGGGTTTTGATCATTCGGTTCCTTCTCTTCAGCCGTCGGCCGGTTGGGATGGACGGCCTCTCTGGAGGCACGTACTGTCGGATTCACTGTTGCTCTCGTTTGAGGGATGAGCTGTTTTCCGAATCATCGGGCGCTCCGTGTTCGCCATGAACCAACAGCACTCCTGGATGACGACCCTCTCAACGGTCTCGCAAACCACTCGCGTAAAGCCTCCGTAAACACCGAGGAGCCGACACCGCCGCCGGAAACAGTTGCCGGGTCGAGGAGACGAAGCCCCTGGCACAACGGGTCTGCAAACGGTTCTGCGAGACCGTCTGCGAGACAGTTGCGAGACCGTCTGCGAGTCCATTGCGAGACCCGTCACCGATACTCCAGTCATGACCGATCCCAAAGCCGAGGCTCTGAATGGCAGTAGGCGAGGAAGGAGATGGAACGCGGCAGCATGCCGCAAGATGAACATGTCACCCTGTCAGCAGAGTGTCATCAACCCTGTCAAGAACCCTTTCAAACAGGCTGTCGAGATCAATGACATTGAGCCGACAGGGTGCCTCCCATGATGGACGGTATGGAACGCACGGACCAGCTCCTCACCGTCCAAGAGCTCGCCGAATACCTGGCGGTGCCCGTCGCAACGCTTTACCAGTGGCGATATCGTAAGGAAGGGCCCCCAGGCTTTCGCGTTGGAAAACATCTCCGCTACCGATGGAGCGAAGTCGAGACGTGGATCGAGAAGCAGCTCCGTGAGCAGGCCTCGATGACAGTCACCGAGCGCTGACTGTATCTTCGGGAAACTGGACGTAGATGGGGCGCAACGTTGCGTTCGACGACAAGAGAAGGTACCAATTCGCCGGGTGAGCGATCGTGATCCCGACGCACCGAGGAGGCAGCATCGTGGCACACATCAGAGATCGGGGAAAGACACATTCCCGGCGTTGGCAGGCTAGGTACCGGGATCCCGCCGATCGCGAAAAGTCCAAGACGTTCGAACGAAAGGCCGATGCCCAGCGCTGGCTCGATGAGATCACCGCAGATCTCGTGATTGGCCGGTACGTCGATCCCCGGGCTGGCAAGGTTACGCTCGAGAAGTTCGCCCATAAGTGGTTGCAATCCCAGACGTTCGATGAGTCGACCAGAGAAGCAGTCGATTCCCGTCTGCGAGTGCACATCCTCCCAGGGCTCGGGGACATCGAGCTCCGGCACCTCCGCCCATCGACGATTCAGTCTTGGTTGCGGGGCCGCCAGGAGGAGTGTGCACCTTCGTATGTGCGGGTATTGCTCGCCAACCTGTCATCGGTACTGGGCGCGGCGCTGGACGACGGGCTCATAGCGGCGAATCCCTGCCGATCGCCGTCTGTGAAGGCCCCGAAGGTCGTACAGCGACGCGTGGTTCCGTGGACTCACGAACAAGTTCACGCGGTTATCTCTGAGCATCCTGAGCGATATCAGGCGATTCCCATAGCCGCAGCGGGCCTCGGGTTACGACAGGGCGAGGTGTTCGGGCTACGAGTCGATGACGTCGACTACCTCCGCCAGCGTCTCCTGGTTCGTCAGCAGGTCCGCATCCTCGGTAGCAGACCGACGATCGCCCCGCCCAAGAACCACAAGACCAGGGAAGTACCTTTGCCTGATTCGGTTGCCACGGCGATCACAGAACGACTGAGAGGCTGGCCCATCCACGACGGGATGGTGTTCACAACCCGGGAGCGCGGGCTCATGGACCGTCGCTACTTCAACCGCCACATCTGGAAGCCTGCCCTCGAGGCAGTGGGCGTCGAGCCGACAAGAGAGAACGGAATGCACGCACTGCGGCACTACTACGCCTCGACGCTGCTCGAGGGTGGGGTATCGATCAGGGCGGTCGCCGACTACCTCGGCCACTCAGACCCAGGGTTCACCCTCCGGGTCTACGCCCATCTGATGCCCGAGTCAGAGGAACGGGCCAGGACCGTCGTGGACATGTCGCTCTCCGCTGCCGCGGAATCCTCGCGGAACGCCGGTCCAGGCCACGTTCGATTTGTCAACTAGTAGCAGGCGATTTCGCCTGTGTACATCACATGTCGTAGTAGAGATGGAACTCATAGGGATGCGGACGGAGACGCACCGGGTCGACCTCGTGCGCGGTCTTGTATTCGATCCAGGCCTCGATGAGGTCTTCGGTGAACACGCCACCCTGGAGCAGGAACTCGTGATCGTCCTTCAGAGCAGCCAGAGCCTCGGTCAGAGAACCGGGAACACTGGGCAGGCCTTCCAACTCAGCCGGTGGCAGGTCGTAGATGTCCTTGTCGACCGGGTCGTGGGGCTCGATCTGGTTCTGGACGCCGTCGAGGCCGGCCAGCAACATCGCCGCGAACGCCAGGTACGGGTTGGCGGTCGGGTCAGGGCAGCGGAACTCGAGGCGCTTCGCCCCCGGGGCCTGGGAATACTGCGGAATCCTTATCGCCGCCGACCGGTTTCGGCTGGAGTAGACCAGGTTGACCGGAGCCTCATAACCCGGTACCAAGCGGTGGTAGGAGTTCGTGGTCGGGGCAGCAAACGCAAGCACTGCAGGCGCATGCTTGAGCAGGCCCCCAATGTACCAGCGTGCCATGTCGGAGAGCCCTGCGTAACCGCTCTCGTCGAAGAAGAGAGGGTCTCCGTCCTTCCACAGCGACTGGTGGGTGTGCATGCCGGATCCGTTGTCCTCGAAAACCGGCTTGGGCATGAACGTGACCGACTTGCCCGCCTCCCAGGCGGTGTTCTTCACGATGTACTTGTACAGCGTGACGTTGTCGGCGGTACGCAGCAAGGTGTCGAAGCGCATGTCGATCTCGGCCTGTCCGGCAGTGCCCACCTCATGGTGCTGGACCTCGATTTCAATACCAGCCGCCTCTAGGTTGGCGGTCATCTCCGAGCGGAGGTCCTGGAAGTGGTCGGTGGGGGGCACCGGGAAGTACCCCTCTTTGTACCGGGGCTTATATCCGAGGTTTCCGCCCTCTTCGACTCTTCCCGAGTTCCACGCACCCTCGACGGAGTCGACAAAGTAGTAACCGGAATGCTGGTTCTGACCGAATCGCACGTCGTCGAAAATGTAGAACTCGGCTTCGGGTCCCCAGTACGAAGTGTCGGCAATCCCGGTGCTGGCGAGGTAGTCCTCCGCTTTTCTCGCAACGTATCGAGGATCGCGATCATATGGGGCACCGGTGAGCGGGTCGTGAACGAAGCAGTAGAGAATCAGGGTCTTTCGAGCCCGAAACTGGTCCTCGACGGCTGTGCCCGCATCGGGCACCAGGATCATGTCGGACTCCTGGATCTGTTGGAAACCCCGGATCGATGATCCGTCGAATCCGAAGCCATCTTCGAACGAAGCCTCGGTCAACTGGTGGGTGGGGACCGTGAAGTGCTGGACCTGGCCGGGCAAGTCGCAGAATCTGAGGTCGATGAACTCGTAGTCGCCCTCAGCTATGAGGGATAAGACGTCGGCAGCCGTCTTGGTCACTTTTTGCCTCCTTATTGGCTATTGGCAGTGAGCTGGACTGATTTGTATCCGGGCGGGATTTCTCACCCGTTGCTGAAATGTGAACGCTGTGTTTCGTCGTTTCGCGCACGGTCCGCATATCCGCAAAACCTGGATCGTCAGTCACCATAATCGGCAGGGTGAAAGCTCTTGTGAGGCGTAGGGGTGAAGACCGGTTCCGTCAGGTCAGTGAGCTCGGTTCGGTTGAGGACCTCGACCTGGTCTGGGTCGACCTCAGCGGCGACGATGTTGCCGAAGCCGACTCGGTCCTCGCTTTTCTCGATCTGATGCATGACGGCGCGCACAGCACGCCGGGAACCTCGATCAATGCCGCCGTCTCCGAAACCGAATCGTCCCTCTCGGTCCTGGTACCGACATTTGCCATCTCTGAGGCTGGCATGACAGCAGCCAGCTACCGCGCCGTCCTCGGAACACGCGCTCTCGTCACCATCCACTCCTCGCCGATACCGGCAATCGAGTACCAGCTGGACTCCCTGGCCACAGGACCGGCAGGAACGATCAACCCGGCCGAACTGGCCTCGATCGTCGCTTCCGCCGTGAGCCGTCAGGTGCTACCACTCATCGACGATTTGGAGATGCGCATCGACGGGCTCGAGGAGCTCGCCTTTGCCGCCGACCCCAACACGCTCATTCAGGTCCAGGCACTACGCCGTGATCTGATCACATTGCGGCGCGTCGTCAGCCGCCAACGCGACCTCATGGACGACCTGTCGATTCTGGTCCACAACGCTGTGGGAGATCGGGGCCAGGCAGCATTCCGGCGTGTCTTCGACCACGACGCAAGACTGGTCGAGTTCATCGATTCCGCCAGAGCACTGCTTCAGTCGGTGCTCGAGACATACCGGGGTGCGGTTGCCGACCAGACCAACGAAATCGTCAGGGTGCTCACTGTCTTCTCGGCAATACTCCTGCCCTTGGCGCTTATCTCCGGCATCTGGGGGATGAACTTCGACCTGATTCCCGGCGACTCCGATCCGTGGGGGTTCTGGGCGATGATTGGCGGTATGGCCCTGTTTGCCGTCGGGCTCTGGGTCTATTTCTCGAAGCGAGGCTTCGTCGGGGCGCCGCGGCTCCGTGAGCTGCCGAAAGCAGTGGGCCTCGGGCTGATCCAGGTGGGCACCGCTCCGGTGAAAGCAATCGCCTCCGGTGTTGGCACGGGAATCCAGCACCTCGACCGCCGCAAGCCGAATCCGCCGCAAGAGTAGTTAGCGGTGGCGGCTTGGGATGACCTCGACAGTGGCAAGGTCCTTCTCACCGGGAGGTCGTGACCCGGGTGCCACCAACCAGAAGTCTTCGAGCGACTCGCCCGATAGGACCGCTTCGGCCACCGGGCTACCGGTGAGCCTGAGATGCTCTTCGATCATGGCACGGACCCGTACCAGCCCGGATTCGTCCGGTCGGTGGATCTTCGGGGCTGTGTCAGCGAGGCGGCCTTTGAAGCGATGGTCAGGGTCCCAGACGAATACCTCACCGCCGGTCATCCCTGCGGCGAAGTTGCGACCGACTTCACCGAGGATGACGGCAGTCCCGCCGGTCATGTACTCACATCCGTGGTCGGAGCAACCTTCGACGACAACCTGTGCCCCCGAGTTCCGGACTGCGAAACGCTGGCCGACCTTGCCGGCCAGGAAGAGCTTGCCCCCAGTTGCCCCGTACAACACGGCATTTCCCGCGGCCTGTGGGATGCCATCTCGCCGCGGCGGGGAGACCGAGATGAGGCCACCACCCATGCCTTTGCCCACGTAGTCGTTGGCAGTCCCCGACAGCCTCAGCGACACCCCGTTCGTCAGCCACGCTCCGAGGCTCTGACCCGCGGTTCCGGACAGGTACACGTCGATCGTGCCCTCCGGCAAACCCTCGTCCCCGTACTTGGCGGCGATGGTACCGGCGAGGCGACTGCCGATGGCCCTGTCCACGTTCCGGATCGGGTAGTGCAATTCGACGCTGGACCCTTCGGCGATCGCACCTCTGGCATCGGCCACCAGGCGCAACGAGAGACTCGACAGGGGGATCGCGCGGTAGCCCTCATGAGCTTTCCGACCGGTGGATTCGACGAGGATCCCGGCGAGATCCGCCGCTAGGGGGTGCTTCTGGTCGATCGGACGGAGCAGGTTTGCCCTGCCGACGATCTCTTCTATCGAACGCGCACCGAGCGACGACAGAAGATGACGGACCTCCTCGGCAAGGTGCTGGAACAACACCACCACCTGGTCCGCCGAGCCGCCGAACTTCGCCCGCAGATCGAGGTCCTGGGTGGCGATCCCGACCGGGCAGGTGTTGAGGTGGCACTGGCGGACCATCTTGCACCCCATGGCAAGCAAAGGAAGAGTGCCAAAGCCGAACCTCTCGGCACCGAGAAGGGCGGCGATGACCACATCGCGGCCCGTACGGAGCCCCCCGTCTGTTTCCAGGACGACACTGGAGCGCTGGCCGTTGGCGACGAGAACCTGGTGCGCCTCGGCGATACCCAACTCCCAGGGAGACCCGGCGTGTTTGATCGAGACCAGCGGTGAGGCTCCGGTGCCGCCTTCCGATCCGGAAATCGTGATCACATCGGCGTCCGCCTTGGCGACACCAACAGCGATCGTGCCGACGCCAGGCTCGCTGACCAGCTTCACCGACACCCTTGCCCCTGGCTTGAAAGCCTTCAGGTCGTAGATGAGCTGGGCCAGGTCTTCGATCGAGTAAATGTCATGGTGGGGAGGTGGGGAGATCAGGGTGACACCGGGCTCGGTGTGCCGGAGCCTGGCGATCTGTGGGGTCACCTTATGTCCGGGGAGCTGCCCGCCCTCGCCGGGTTTAGAGCCCTGGGCCATCTTGATCTGCAGCTCTTCTGCCGAGTTGAGATACGCCGGGGTCACCCCAAAACGACCCGAGGCCACCTGTTTGATTGCCGAGTTCCGCTTGGTCCCGAAACGGGACGGATCCTCGCCGCCCTCACCAGAGTTGGACCGGGCCCCGATCATGTTCATGGCGATCGCCAGCGACTCGTGGGCCTCCTGGGATAGCGCACCCAGAGACATCGCCGCCGTAGTGAAGCGGCGCATGATGTATTCCGCCGATTCCACCTCTTCGATGGGCACCGGCTCGCGTTGGACGAACGTGAGCAGGTCTCGCACCACTGCCGGCGGACGCGAGTTGATGGTTTCGAGATATCGCGTCCAGGCGTCGGCCTCCCCGGAACGAACCGACTTCTGCAGGTCGAGCACCACTTTCGGGCCGGTGATGTGGGGGTCTTCTCCGCGACGGTGTTTGTAGAAGCCACCTGATGCCGGCTCACCCGCGACGTAGAGCTCGTGTCGGGCAAGGGCGTGGGCGGCAAGATCCTCGATACCCGAACCGCGCAGGCGTCGGGGCGCGTTGCGGAAGGCCCGGCGGCAGACCTTTTCGGAAAGCCCGATCACCTCGAACAATTCCGATCCACGGTAAGCGGACAGGGTGCAGATCCCCATCTTGGACATGATCTTGAGAATCCCTGCTTCCAGGGCGGCCCGGTAATTTTCCTGGGCTGTCACCGGGTCGACCTCGACCTGGCCCCGGGTGGCGAGCCCGATCACCTGGTCGATCGCCAGGTATGGGTTCACGGCGGAGGCTCCAAACCCGATCAGGCAGGCCACATCATGGGCGTCCCTTGGCTCACCGGAGACAACTACCAGCGAGACGTCGCCACGGACCCCCTCATCGATGAGATGGTGGTGGACCGCCCCGACTGCCAGCAGCACGGGGATGGGAGCCTGGTCGGCACCGGTCTCCCGGTCGGAGAGGACGAGGATCGTCGCCCCGAGCTTGACCGCCTGGGCCGCCTCGGCACAGATCTCATCCAGACGCTGCTCCATCCCTTCAACACCACGCGATGCGCTCCATGTCACCGGGATCCAGTGTGAGAAGAAGCGCGGGTCACCGGAACGAACGATCGACTCGAGCTCGGCATCGGAGAGAACAGGGCTGAAAAGTTCGATGAGGTGGGCCTGGGATGGCTGGTCCTCGAGCAGTGGCCCGCGTCGACCGAGCTGGATCCGCAGCGACATGACGAGGTGTTCCCGGATCGGGTCCATCGGCGGGTTGGTCACCTGAGCGAACATCTGGTGGAAGTAACGGGTCAACCGCCGTGGCCTCTCCGCAAGGACGGCAAGCCCGGTGTCGTCACCCATCGAACCGATAGGGTCGGTGCCCTCAGCCATCGGGGCGAGGATGAGCCTGACCTCCTCGGCGGTGTAACCGAAGACACGGGAGAGAGCGTCGGCATCGAACCGGTCATCAGCCTCCGGGTCGAACGGAGCCTCGATATGGAGTGTTTCGGTGTTGACCCAGTTGTCGTACGGATGCAGCGAGGCCAGTTCGGCGCGAACCTCACCGGAGTGGCGGACCTCGCCCGTGACGCCGTCGAAGAGGAGAAACTCGCCGGGTCCCAGCTGGCCGGTGTCGATGGCACGGGCCTCTTCCTCCGGGCACACCCCGGCCTCCGAAGCGACCAGGACGACTTCAGGGGTGATCGACCAGCGGGCCGGTCGCAGGCCGTTACGGTCCATGCCGGCGAGCAGCGAGACTCCATCGGTGACCGAGATGGCAGCAGGACCGTCCCACGGCTCGGTGAGAAAGGCGTGATAGGCGTAGAAGGCTGCCAGTTCGGGCGGCAGGTCGTTTACGTTCTCCCAGGCCGAGGGGATCAGCAGTTCCTTGACGTGGGCCAGGGAACGCCCGCTCTGCATCAAGAGCTCGTAGGCGTTGTCGAGGCTCCCGGAGTCGGAGATCCCGGGCTGGAGGAACGGGAGAAGGTCGGCGAATCGGTCGCCCCAGGTGACAGGGGTGGCTCCTCGCTCCCGGGCCTTCATCCAGGATCGGTTGGATTGGATGGTGTTGATCTCGCCGTTGTGGGCCAGCACCCGGAACGGCTGGGCGTTGTCCCAGCTCGGGAAGGTATTCGTGGAGTAGCGCTGGTGGAATATGGCAAAGGCCGTCTCGAAGTCCGGGTCGCGTAGGTCCCAGTAGAAGTCCGAGACGCGACTGGCGGTGAACAGCCCTTTGTAGACGACGGTGCGGCCCGATGCGGAGGGAATCGACAGGCCGGGCTTGGCAACCCGTTCGATCCGCTTGCGCGCCAGGTAAAGGGTTCGTTCCAGATCAATGGCGTCGGTGTCGCCGGTGACGATCGCCTGTTCGATCAGAGGAAGCACATCGCGGGCGTGTTCACCGAGAACGGTCGGGTCGATGGGGACCGATCGCCAGAACATGACTTTGAGCCCTTCGGCCTCCAGGGCGTCGTTGACGATGGCCCGGGATTCTCCAGCCTCCATCGGGGGGAGGAAGCACATGACGACGCCGAGACGGTCGCGGTCGATCTCCAAGCCATGGCCGGCGAGCTCGCGCTCGATCAATCGATAAGGGATCTGGGTGAGAAGTCCGGCTCCATCACCGGTTCCGTCGGCGGCTCTTGCCCCGCGGTGGTCGAGTCTCTCCAAGCATTCGACAGCAAGCCTGGTGAGGCGGTAAGAGGGTGCCCGGTCCAGCGCGGCAATGAAACCGACGCCACAAGCGTCGTGCTCAAAACCTGGATCGATCAACGGACGGGTCACAAGCCCCCTAAAAGTGGGAGCGCTCCATTGTAAACGCCGTGGAAGCCGTGCAGAAAACGACGCGTTCCTAAGGCGCAGCGTCTCACATATGATACCTGGGGCGTACAGAACGCACGAGGTGGTCGCCGGGACACGAACTGAACCCCCAGGGACTCATATTTGATAGCTAGATCCTTAGGAACGGGTAACTACGACTACCGTCCGGTGACGTCATGCCAGCCACAGTTGTTTTGGGTGCCCAGTGGGGCGATGAGGGCAAGGGTCGTGTCGTCGACTACTTCGCAGAATCGGCCGACTACGTCGTCAGGTACCAGGGCGGGAACAACGCCGGGCACACCATCGTCGTCGGCGACGAGAAGCTCGCCCTCTCCCTGATCCCGTCGGGGATCCACTACCCGGAGTGCACGCCCGTGATCGCATCGGGCACAGTGATCGACCCCAAGGTGCTGCTCGCCGAGATGGAGATGGCGAAAGGCAAAGGCCTCGACCCCTCCCGGGTACGCCTGTCGGCCAATGCCCACCTGATCATGCCGTATCACCGCAAGCTGGACGCCGCGATCGAGCGCTACCTCGGCAAGAACCAGATCGGCACCACCAAGAAGGGCATCGGACCTACCTACACCGACAAGTACGCACGGTTCGGGATCAGGGTCCAGGACCTCTTCGACCCCAAGATCTTCAGGCAAAAGGTCGAAGCCGCCCTCGAAGAGAAGAACAAGATCCTCCCCCGGATATACAACACCCTTCCCATGGACGCCGACGAGATCATCGACGAGTACACCGGCTACGCCAAACTGCTCGAGCCTCACGTCACCGACACCTCACTCCTGCTCTGGAACGGGCTGAAGGCAGGCGAACAGGTCCTCTTCGAAGGAGCCCAGGGCACCCTGCTCGATATCGACCACGGCACCTATCCCTTCGTCACCTCGTCCAACCCCACCGCCGGCGGCGCCGCGGTTGGCTCGGGAATCGGCCCCAAAGCGATCGACGAGATCATTGGAGTGGCCAAGACCTACATCAGCCGGGTCGGCACCGGTCCCTTCCCTACCGAACTCACCGACGAGATCGGCGACAACATGATCGAACTCGGTGGCGAGTACGGGACCGTCACGGGGCGCCGGCGGCGTTGCGGCTGGCTCGACATGGTGGCGTTGCGCTATGCCAACCGGGTCAACACCTTCACCAATCTCTTCCTCACCAAGCTCGACATCCTCTCCGCCTTCGACACCATCAAAGTGGCCAACGCATACACCTCCGGAGGCACCCGCTACGACGAGTTTCCGATGCAACAGTCGGTGCTCTATCACTGTGAGCCCGAATACGAGGAGCTTCCCGGGTGGAACACCGACATCACCGGTGTCCGGGAGTTCTCCGAGTTGCCCGGGCCGGCCCAGGACTACATCCGCTACATCGAGGAGCTCGCCGACGTCCCGGTCGGTTGGGTTTCGGTGGGCCCTGAGCGCAGCCAGCTGATAACCCTGAAATGAGAGTCCTCCTGATCGGGAGCGGCGGCCGGGAGCATGCCTTCGGCTGGAAACTCGCCCAATCTCCGAGAGTCAAGGAGCTGGTCTCTCTCCCCGGCAACCCGGGGCTCGCTGAGTTGGGCCCCACTGTCGAGGGCATTGCCGCCACCGACGTCGGGGCCATCGCCGCCATGGCCCGGATCCAGAAGATCGACCTGGTGGTGGTGGGACCGGAAGCCCCTCTCGCCGCCGGGGTATCCGATGCGGTGTCGCGTCTCGGGATCCCTGTCTTCGGACCGACCCGTGCCGCGTCGCGTCTCGAGTCGTCGAAACAGTTCGCCAAAGAGGTGATGCGCCGAGCCGGGGTGGCCACCGCTGCTTCAGGTTCCTTCGACGATCCGGCAACCGCCCGCACCTACCTGGAGACGATGGAACCGCCCTACGTCGTCAAGGCCGACGGCCTCGCCGCCGGCAAGGGTGTCCTGGTCACCGACTCGGTCGCCGAGGCCCGGGACTGGGTCGACCGCTGCTTCGAGGGTGATTTCGGTAAGGCCGGGTCGTCAGTCCTCATCGAAGAGTTCCTCGACGGCCCCGAGATCAGTGTCTTCGCAGTGTGCACCGAATCCCGAGCGGTGGCCCTGGAACCGGCGCGCGATTACAAGCGACTACTCGATGGCGACGAAGGCCCTAACACCGGTGGGATGGGCTCGTACTCACCGGTCCCCGACTTGCCAGACGACCTGTTGGCACGAACCATGACGGAGGTGATCGAACCAACGCTTGCGCAGATGAAGGAAGACGGGAACGCCTTCACCGGGTTTCTCTATGCGGGTTTGGTCCTGACCGCCGACGGTCTCCGGGTCCTCGAATTCAATGTGCGCCTCGGGGATCCCGAAACCCAGGCGGTGCTTCCCCGGATGAGCAACGACCTCGTCGATGTCCTCGAAGGCGCCACCCCGGAGTGGTCGGACATCGCGACGGTGAACGTGGTCCTCGCCGCCAAGGGCTATCCCATCGCCCCGGAGAAAGGCGCAACCATCAAAGGCCTGGCCAACGTTCCTGACGACGTCATCGTCTTCCATGCCGGGACCGCCCGGGACGGAAAGAAGCTGGTGGTCGACGGAGGACGCGTCCTGAGCGTTGTCGGTGTCGGTCCGGACATCACCTCAGCCCGAGACCGCGCCTACGCCGCAGCAGAAGCAGTCCGCTGGCCAGGGAAGCAGTTCCGCTCCGATATCGCCGCTCAGCCCTGAGACCCAATAGATGGCGGAAGGCATGTGACTCGTCACCCCAGACCACCAACTCGTTGTTCACCGACGCCCATTTATTGGCTGTGGAGCAGTCGGCGAGCTTGGTGGCGAGACTGATATGTGAACGGTGTGTTTTGAAGGCGTCGCCCGTCGCTTCTGTGAGATTTAACGCGTCACCCAAGGTTGAAAATCTTCACAGAACGGCTCTGTGATCGGAGGTCAGGTACCGGATGAGACGGGCCGGCCGTGCCCGTTCCATCCGGAGCGTTCCCTACTGCTCAACCTCTCTATGCCCGGACGGGTCGGGAAATAACAGATTTTGTTCCGACCGCCACATCCGGTCGGTAGTTTTGTCACTCGACGCGCTCATCGGGCACTTACCAGTTGAGAGAGGTGCAAATCTGACTCCGCAGGAAGCCAAGTTCACCGACATCTACGATCGGTACTACGGGAAGGTCCACGCGTACTGCCTCCGACGGTCGGATCGCGATCAGGTCGAGGATGTCGTGGCCAGCGTCTTCTTCGTAGCCTGGCGAAAGATCGACGACATCCCAACCGGCACACAGGCCCTCTACTGGCTCTACCGCGTGGCGTACCGCAGTATCGGACGCCAATGGCGGGGATCAGCTCGTCAGAGACAATTGAAGAAGAAGCTCGACGGTCTTGGCCGGGATATGCCGATTCCTCCCGAAGACTTTGTCGTTCAGGACGAGGAGACACAGATCGTCTTGACCGCCATCCAGGGACTCCGTCCCAGAGACCGTGAGGCGTTACTGCTGGCGGAGTGGGAGCAACTCTCCGGGCCCGAGGTCGCCGAGATACTCGATATCTCTCACGCAGCCGCCAAGCAGCGGATCCACCGAGCACGTCGCAGTCTCACCCAGGAGTACAACCGCATCGCAACCCGCCAGAAGCAAGTTCCCGCTGCTCAGGAAGGAGGTGCGTGGTGTTAACCGAAGATCGCGTGATCGAGATCCTCAACCGGTCCAATCCGGTACCGGAGGAGATCTCGTCGGATCGAGGCGCAACCAGGTACCTCGTCGAACTCCAGACGAGGAGCAGCAAAATGCAAACGATAGAGAAACGCGAGACAGGGTCACCCGTGCCGGGAGGCCCAAACGCTTGGAAGTGGCTGGCCGCAGCCGTCATGATCGCGGTTCTCGCCACCGCAGGGATTTTGTTCGCCACAGCCGAGGACGAGCCCACGGTAGCGACAACGCCACAGGTCGAGGAGGATCCGGTGCCGTCGACCGAACCCGAGGCAGTCGACGAGGTGGATCCGGTGCCGTCGACCGAGGCGGTGGACGAAGACGAGCCAACGCCGCCAAACACAGCGGCGGACGCCGAGGTTGTTGGGGTTACGGGCCTTCCCATCTTCGATGGTCAGCAAGTACCAGGCGACTACGAGGTGACCGCCCCAACGAGGAACTTCATCTTCTCCAGCGATGGGAACTGGGGGATCTGTACGTTCAGATGCGACGGATGGGAAGACGGACTAGGTGTGAACTCGCGACTGGTACCCGGCGGTATTGCAGCCATCGATCCATCTTCACAGTCGGTGGACAAACTCCACGATCAGCTTGCAGCTGTGCCTGACCTGATCGTCGGGGAGGTACGTTCATTCAACCCCGAAGATGAAAACGCCAACTGGGCCGGATCGCAGTTCAGCGTCGATGTATCACCCGATTCAGGATTCGCGAAGTTGTGCAGCCAGATCGGCTCAGTGGACCCGTACCCATGTGTAGATGGGAAAGGTTTCGCCGGAATACCCGAATTCGTCGTACACGGTCCGATCACGATCTATGTGCTCGAACACACCGACGGATCCAACTTGCTGGTTGTTCCATGGTGGGGTCCACAACCACAACCTTCGGAAACAGAGTTCAGCGCATTCGCTGAGCACCTCGAAGAATTAGTCCAAACCATCCGCTTCGTCGACTGACAAAACGCGATAGGGAGGGTCGGCCCCCGGCCCTCCCTATGTTCACAACCGGAGCGATGGCGATCTCCAACGGAGCATCGACATCACCGGTGCCCGTGAGTTCTCCGATCTGCTCGGGCCGCGCTCGGAGACATATCCGCGCTAGGTCTGAGAGCTGTCACTCTCGTCAATAACCAGAGAGCTGTTCCCTTCGGGTCGGGCGGCTTCAACCATGCCTTTGACCGTTCCCCCGATCATCAGCGATGTAGCGACTACCAGACCACCAAGCAGTGACACCATCGCCGCCAATGTGTAGTAGAGGAACGCGTAATACGAATCCAGTTCGTCGACCTCCTCTATTGGTATTGCCAACGCCACGAGAACGGCAACGCTGACCACGATCACCGCTATCGCGAGAAAGTTGATGTTGCGAATCCGCCGGAAGAGCAGATCGGCAAAAGTCAACTCCGACGTCGAAGTAATACCGATCAATGTCAGCATGAGAGCCAGGACCGTGATACCGGCACCGATTGCTGAACCCGCGAGGAAGCGGGCGGTCGGCAACGTCGCCTCGATTAGACGCAATGCCTGGAAATTCCCGACGCTTCCGACGAGGATTACCCCTCCGAGCAAGCCGACAAAGACCACAGCCCCACCGGTGAGGGCGCCTTTGAATTCGGAACTGCGTTTTGGCACGGGAGTAACCTCTACCCCGAAGCCTCAACTCTTAAGCACCCACTACCTGGGGTTGGAGTACTCACCCAGGGTGACGGGGGCCGCTCGACCCCCGAGCGAGGAGATCGAAACCGTGGTTGCCGAGAAGGCGCGATGACCCTCGTAGAACATGCGGGCCTCGATCATCTGGACCACGTCATTCCCACTGCAGATCAACGCCGCGTCTCCGCAGGACCTGCGGACCAGGAAGGTCTCATAGACCACTTCCAAAGGAAACCGGTCGTGGTCCCAACTGAAGGGCTCGTCGAGAAGCAGCACCGGCATGCCGAGACGGGAGACAGTGGAGATGCTTCCCATGACGATTTCGGGGGCGGCTTCACCAAGGAACTCGAGCACGTCGTCGTTGAACCGGATCTCAACAGACCATCCATCGGAGTTCGACCGAAAGGTTCGGTCGTAGTAGGCGCTACCCAGACCGCCCCCCGCCCGAAATGAGATATCTCCTACTGGAATCTTCCGCTCCCCAACATCGAGAACGAACCCGCCCCTGATACCGGTGAGGTGCTCCTCCTCGCCTCCGTTTAGTAAAGCAACGTACCCGGTGCCATCGGGCAGGGAACCTACATACTCGCGTTGCAGGAGCGGCACGGACCCGGTGGCGCTCACCGGGCTGGTTGCCTGGGTAGTGCCCGCAGTATTCGATCCGGGCAAATCGGGAGGAAAAAGAACGTCACTTGTGGTCGTCGTCGGTATCGCGAGCGTTTCACATGCGGACAGGAACACAGCCGCAACGAGCACACCTATTCTCATAGAGAGGCGCCAACTCCAAAGATGGCCTGGCCCGGAGTCCGCACCCACGCCTCGCCCACCTCTAACCGGCCCCCACGTGGCAGTCGCCATAAGCACCGTGAACGCACTCAGGCTCCGAATCAAACGTTGCATCCATATCACCAACCGTCTGGCAATGGAACGGCTTCCGGACCAGGTTACGTCGACAGCCGATTATTCACTACTGTCGCTCCCATGAGTCACAAGGTTGCAATAGTCATGGGGTCGGGGTCGGATAGGCCGATTATGGAGAAGGCATCTCAGATGCTCGATCAGTTCGGTATCGAGTCGGAGACGAGGGTGCTTTCGGCGCATAAGACTCCCGACCAGGCTTTGGAGTTCGCCACCAACGCTGCGGACAACGGCTTCGAGGTGATCATCGCCGGGGCGGGAAAGGCAGCGCACCTGGCCGGAGTCATGGCCGCCAAGTCGCTGCTACCGGTGATAGGGGTCCCGATCAATGCCTCCCTCGACGGTATGGATTCGCTTCTCGCCACGGTTCAGATGCCGACCGGGATCCCGGTGGCGACAGTTGCCATCGACGCCGCGAACAATGCCGCACTGCTCGCGGTGGCCATGCTGGCGATCACCGACCAAGACCTTCGGCAGAAGCTCGCCGACTACCGCAAGGACCTGACCGAGAAAACCCTCGCCGGCTAAAACCGTTCCGTGAGTGTCCACCGACACTGGGTGTCGGTAGATCTTCACAGAAGAGTGTTGGATGTGTTCCCCGGACATATTCGGGATACCATTTGGTGCAATGAGCGACATTTCTTTCGACAAGCCCGATCCGCACGATTTCCTGGGTATCGACTCCCTGCTCTCCGATGAGGAGAAACTGCTTCGGGGGACGGTGCGCGATTTCGTCCAGAAGGAGATAATCCCGGAGGTCGGTGACTGGTGGGAGGCTGGCGAGCTTCCCCACGCCGAGCTGGCGAAGACGATCGGCAATATCGGCCTGCTCGGTATGCACCTGGAGGGCTACGGGTGCGCAGGCACCTCCGCCACTGCATACGGCCTGGCCTGTCTCGAACTCGAGGCCGGTGACTCGGGAATCCGTTCGTTTGTGTCGGTTCAGGGCTCGCTGGCGATGTTCCCGATCTGGAAGTTCGGCTCGGAGGAGCAGAAGAACGAGTGGCTGCCCCGGATGGCGACCGGTGAGGTGATCGGGTGTTTCGGGTTGACCGAGTCCGACTCCGGTTCCGACCCGTCCTCGATGCGGACCAACGCCAAACGGGACGGCTCTGATTGGATTCTCAACGGGTCGAAGATGTGGATCACCAACGGGTCGATCGCCGATGTTGCAGTGGTGTGGGCCAAGACCGACGAGGGAGTGCGCGGTTTCATCGTGCCCACCGACGCACCCGGGTTCTCCGCCCCTGAGATCAAGAAGAAGGCGTCGCTGCGGGCGTCGGTGACTTCTGAGTTGCTGTTCGACAATGTGCGACTCCCCGACGAGTTCGTGTTGCCCGGTGTCGCCTCGATGCGCGGGCCGCTCTCCTGTCTCAACGAGGCCCGCTTCGGTATCGCTTTTGGGGCGATGGGAGCAGCACGCGCCTGTTATGAGGCGGCACTCTCCTACTCCAAAGAACGCGAACAGTTCGACAAGCCAATCGCCTCATTCCAACTCACCCAACGCAAACTGGTCGAGATGATGGTTGCGGTGCAAAGAGGAACGCTGCTCGCCCTCCACCTGGGCCGCCGCAAAGACTCCGGGACCCTGACCCCCCAGCAGGTGTCATTCGGCAAGTTCGACAACGTCCGCAACGCCCTCGATGTGGCCCGCAGCGCACGATCGGTCCTCGGAGCCAACGGGATCACCCTCGAATACTCCCCGATGCGACACATGGCCAACCTCGAAACCGTGTTCACCTACGAAGGCACCAACGAAATCCACACCCTGATCATGGGCCAAGCCATCACAGGAATCGAAGCCTTCAGCTAAAGCCCGTTCCGTGAGTGCTTATGCACACTCTGTGTCGGTAGACACTCACAGAACGGTCGGCCGGCCCCATAACGCCGGTTATTCGGTGGGGAGCGAGGGTCGACTGCCGATCAGCTCGTAGATCGCCAGTTCGCTCTTTCCTCTGACGGGGATCGTGCCTCTCTCCGCGAGCTCGTACCGGTCCTTGAGACGGTCGTAGACACGTTGACTGACCTGAATCATTCCCGGTTCGCTTGTCGATTCCATGCGGCTGGCCGTATTGACCGTGTCTCCCCAGAGGTCGTAGCTGAACTTCCTCTTGCCGAGCACGACCGCCATGACGGGGCCCGAGTGCAGGCCGAACCTCATCCGCACCTCCGCCAGACCGGGGAAGCGGTGATTCCTCAGCTCCTCTCGCATCCTCAAGGCTGCATCAGCGGCCGATCGAGTGTGGTCTTGGCCGTCTCTCGCCAGGCCGGCGACGGCGAAGTAGCTGTCACCAACGGTCTTGATCTTTTCGAGACCGTGCTCGTCGACAATGTCATCAAAAGACAAAAACAGGCCGTCGAGGGTTGTGACCAAGTCCGTGGCAGTCAGTCGGTCGGCTATCGCTGTCGATCCGACGATGTCGGCGAATAGCACCGTGACGTCGGGTTTGTGGTCGGCTATCGGGTATTCCCCGGCTTGGAGTCGCTCGGCGATGTCCGCCGGAAGGATGTTCAACAGAAGCTGTTCCGACCGTTTATTGGCTTCGGTCAACTGCGTCTCTGCGTTGTCGGCGAGGCGACGTTGATACCAGACGACCGCTACGACGAAGCCGACCACTCCTGCAAACGACGCCACAATTAGCGAGTCTTCGATCCAGGTCCCCGATACGCCTGGAGCGACGGGTGGGTTCAGCACTACCAGCAACCCGTAGACGAGAATCGCGAGAGCCACAACGATCCAGCGCAACGCACGGCTCCTCACATCAGTTACGAAGACCGCTCCCATCGCCGCCGCCACCAAGAAGACCGCTGGCCCGGTGCGGAACCCAACAGTGAAACTGACAGCTGCGATGTTGAACAGGCCAGTAACGAGCAACAAAGCAGCTGCAATTTCATGATGCCCGCGCCAATTAAGGGCAAGGGTCAACGCGTAACCGGCGAGATAGACCCCCAGGAGTCCCAGGTACGCCCACAGCGGAACTCTCTGCTCGGGCCGGGCCGGTAGAAACAGAACGGCGAAGAAAGCCGTGAGCGCAAGTGCAACCATGCCAACGACATTGATGGTCCTGATGCGACGCTGTTCAGAAGGCGATTGACCATCAGCCACACCAAGTCCAGCTAACCGGCTAATAGCCCATCCCATATTCGAAACGACCTCTCTTCACCCGCTCGTAACGGGCGCGCCTTATTCTCTACCTGCGTAATGGGGGTTCGAGAAAGGCCATGACTCATCAATCCAGTTGGCCAATTCCTCCCGAACCGGCGTATCCAATTCGGCGCGACTCACCCGCACCCATGAGCTGATCTCGGCGTCATGGTCCGGAGCTCGACTCGGGTAAATGTAGATACAGCCGATGACATCGTCGCCTTCGAGGATCGAGTACGTGAAGCCTCTGCGCTCACGAAAGTCCTCAGCGTGTCGCACCAGATCCTCCAGGTTCGCCTCCAGGGTCATCGCTACCGGCCAGTTCGGCCGTTCATGTGAACTGAATCCGGGAGTAGATCGGATGTGATCGATGCTCGACATCCATGCAGCGTGGTCACGCTCGTTGTGTTGCTCGCCCAACAGTTCCAGGTGAAAGTCAGACCACGCGTACGCATGTGGGACTTCGAAGCTCGGCGGGACAAACGTATTTTCCATCCTGTCGAATCTAGCCTCGGCTCGAGTGAGAGCTAGGGGCTTTTCAGAGCGCAACTCAGAGGCATTTTGCTTCCCGGTTAGGTTTGGGGAATGGCCATAATCAGATCAGCCCAGCGGGGCGATGTGTCGACAATCGCTGCGATTAATGTCCGGGGCTGGCAGGCTGCGTTTCGAGACATCATCCCGGATAATTTCCTCGATCGAATGGACTCTGAGGAGAGGCGATCGTTCGTCGGTCGAATGATACGCACGGGCGATCCCTATCACGTGGCGGTCGCGGAGGATGCCGGCGAGGTGGTCGGGTACGTGATGTTGGGACCGCCGATCTCAGAAGACCTCGAATCTTCCGGAATCCACGAGCTCTACAGCCTCTACATCGAGCCTGATCGCATCGGCACCGGGCTCGGTCGGAGCCTCATGGACCATGCCATCCAGTACCTGCGAAATGGTGATTGGGACGGCGCAGTGCTTTGGACATTTCAGGACGCTCAGCGCACTTCGAAGTTCTACGAAAGGGCTGGTTGCTATCGCGACGGAACTGAGACAATCGAAGAGATTCCAGAGGGAAACCCGGTGATCCAGGTTCGATATCGCTTCGATCTTTAGCGCTCGTCCAGGTTCGGCCACCCCTGGTCGCACAAGCCTTTGTGTGTATAATATGCGCATGGCTCGTGTCAACGTTTACCTTCCCGACGATCTTGCCTCGGAGGCAAAGTCCAAGGGTCTCAACATTTCCAAGCTCACCCAGGAAGCCTTGAAGCGCGTCCTCGATTCGGACAGGATGGCTGCATGGCTGGACGAGGTCAGTTCAAACAAACCCCTAGATATCGATCCGGAAACAGTGAAGGCTGCCCTCGCCGGGGCCAAGGATGAGCTCGAGGGACTTGATAGAACCTCTGGTCCTTGACGCCTCAGCGATGGTGGAGCTCCTGATCGGCACCGAACAAGGCCAACGCATCAGTGCACGCATCCGCAATCACGACGTGAGTGTTCCAGCTCACTTCGATGCCGAGGTGATGTCGGCGTTGGGACGCATGCACCGGTCTGGTCGCCTCGAAGCCAGCGAGATCACCGAAAGACTCGGGCAACTCGGAGAGTCTCCATTTGTCCGCCACAACCTGCAACCCTTACTCAAAGGGGCGTGGGAGCTGCGGGACAATCTCCGCCTGGTCGACGCACTCTATGTGGAGCTCGCGACTCGGTTGATGGCTCGCCTGATCACCGCAGATCAGTCCCTTGCCAATGCCTCCGAAATTGCCGAATTTGTGGGTAGCTAGTCGGGGAGGACTTCGCCGGTCTTGTCGGGGCGTTGTTTGTGGACCCGCCCATCTACCCCCCTGAGAGGCATACCGGTGCCTTGTCCGTAACGGACCTGGGTCATCTCGGCGAGGATCGACACGGCGACTTCCTGTGGGCTTTCCGCACCGATGTCGAGGCCGACCGGACCGTGGATGCGGGCGATGTCTTCGTCACTGAAGCCCTTCTCCTGGAGACGCTCGACGCGCAGACCATGGGTCCGTCTGCTTCCCATGGCCCCGATATACCGGACCGGGCTCTTCAGGACCGCTTCGATCACCGGATCTTCGAGGCGCTTCTCGTGGGAGAGGACGATCACCCAGGTGCGCCGGTCCAATGTCAGCTGCTCGAGGATCTCCTCGGGGCGGCCCACCAGGACCCGCGATTCGGAGAAGCGCTCCTCGGTGGCGAACATGGCGCGAGAGTCGGCGACCGTCACCCGGTAGCCCATCTGGGTGGCGAATGTCGCTAGTGACTGGGCGACGTGAACGGCCCCGAAGACGATCATCTCCTGGGGTGGGGCCAGGGTCTCGACAAACACCTCGTGGTCTCCGTACTGCATGGTCCGGTGCTGTTCATGCTCCATCAGCGTCAGGGCGTCGGCGACCACGTCTTCGACGATGTCGTCGGGTATCGAGCCGGCAACCACCTCGCCAGCCGAGTCGATGACCGCCTTCCCGCCCATCCCGGGCCCATCGGTGATGGTGACGACCGACCCGTACACCTCGCGGTCGAGTAGGTCCTGGACTGCCTGGAGCGGGGTCACCATGGCTCGATGTAGACATCGATGGTGCCGCCGCAGGCCATCCCCACCTCGAAAGCATCCTCGTCGGCGATTCCGTAGGTGACCTTTTTCGGCTTGCCGGTCTCGATGACTTCCTGGGCATGGAGGAAGACGTCGTTCTCGACACAGCCCCCGCTCACTGACCCGGCCATGTCGCCGGCGTCGGAGACGATGAACTTGGACCCTTCCGGGCGCGGCGCACTGCCATGGACCCGGATCACAGTGGCGACGGCGACTTTCTTACCCTCGTCGGTCCAGGTCTTCCACGTGTCCATCTGGTTTCTCATGCTCTGGCTCCAGCTATCGAATCGAGTATCCGTACCACTCCCTGGAAGTCACTAACGCTAGCTGCAGGGAGGAGATGATCGACGTGGGGAAGCACTGCTTGCATCCCCCTGGTCAGGGGCTCGTAGGTTTCCCGGGCGGCCAGCGGGTTGAGCCAGATCACCTGATGCACCGAGCGGGCCAGTCGGGCCATCTCGATGCGAAGCAGTTCGGGGTCGCCACAATCCCAGCCGTCAGAGAGGATGAGGACGACAGGGCCGCCCCTCGCCAGTCTCCGGCTCCAGTGCCGGTTCCACTCGGCGAGAGCCTCGCCGATCTGGGTGCCCCCCGACCAGCCGGTGACCCGTGCGGCGGCACGTTGCAGAGCCGCCTTGGTGTCGCGTCGTCGCATCTCTTCGGTGATCCGGCTGAGGTGAGTGGAAAAGGTGAAGATCTCGACGTCGCGCAACCGGCGTTGGGCGGCATGGGCGAAGACGAGGAAGATGTCCGAGTAGGCCTCCATCGACCCTGAGATGTCGGCGATGATCACCAAGGGGCGCTGCTTGCGGGTGCGCTCCTTCCAGCTCATCAGCATCATGTCGCCTTCGGGACCGATCGCCCGTCGCAGAGTGCGCCGCATGTCCGGCCGGCGACCATGGTTCGACCGGGCCCAGCGCCGTGTCCGGTAGTCGGTCGGGTGCCAGAGCATGGTCATTATCAGCCGCCTCGCCTCTACGAGATCGTTGTCACTCAGCTCCGCGAAATCGCGACGGGTGACCGTTTCGACGGCTGAGGCGCCGGAGCGTTCGGCGGCACTGTCGAACTCCTCGGAGCCCACCGACCCGTGCAGTCCCAGCGTTGCCCCGCTCGACGATTCGGTCTTGTCGGGGTTGCGTGACACCAGCATCGGCGGCGACAGGCGGTGAAAAAAGCGCTCGAACTCCTCCTTGAAGATCGGGATCTGTGCCGGATCGGTGACGGTCAGGGCCTGCAGCGACGCTTCCGCCTGGGACCGTTTGGCGATATCGACCAACTGGAGCGACCTGGCCATATCAGCGGTCTGATCGGCGGTTACCACCAGCCCCCGTCCGCGGAGAGCGCCGGCGAACTGGCTCAACTGGTCGATCAGTGTGGCGGCAGTCATCCGACCAGGGTTTCGACCCCCGCGCTCCTCACCAGGTCGATGTCGTCCTTGTACTTCAAAACAACACCGAGGGTCGACTCGATCATGGGGACCGACAGCTCCCCGGCCTGGAGCAGGCGGAGCGACTCGGCCCAATCGAGCGACTCGGCCACCCCGGGCGGTTTGAACAGGTCGACGTCGCGGAGACGGCTCATTGCCTCACTCACCGAATCGGCGAGGGCAGCGTTCAACTCGGGGACCTTGCGCTGGATGATCGCCGACTCCCGCTCCGGCGTCGGGTAGTCGATCCAGTGGTAGACACAGCGGCGTTTGAGGGCGTCGTGGATCTCCCGGGTCCGGTTCGAGGTGAGAACGACGATCGGAGGCTCTTCGGCTTTGATGGTGCCGATCTCGGGAATCGAAACCTGGAAGTCGGACAACAACTCGAGGAGAAACGCTTCGAACTCTTCATCGGCGCGGTCGAGCTCGTCGATTAGCAATACCGGTCGATTCCCGGCGGTGCTCGCCTCGATTGCCTGGAGGAGAGGGCGGGCGATCAAGTACTCCCGGCTCATGATGTCCTCGGGGGTGGCGTCGGAGCCTTTCCCGCTGGCCTCCAGAAGTCGAATAGCCATCATCTGACGGGCGTAGTCCCACTCATAGAGCGCCTGGCCGACGTCGAGGCCTTCGTAACACTGCAGCCTGATCAGCTCCGCGCCCGACATCCGGGCGAGGACTTTGGCCACTTCGGTCTTGCCGACCCCGGCCTCACCTTCGAGGAACAGCGGCCTCCCCAGCTGCACCGCGATGTGGATAGCGACGGTGAGGCTCTCGTCGCTGAAATAGTCGAACTCGTCGAGTTTGTCTGCGAGGTCTCCGACCGTATTAGGAATCACAGATCAAGCCTAAATCGCCTCAGTGGCAAAGAAGGAAGCGGGATCTTTCTCGAAGGCTGTCTTGCAGCCCGGTGCGCAGAAGTAGTAGGTCTCGCCTGCGTGCTCGCTGATCCAGCGGGCGCTTGCGATGTCGACCTCCATCTCACACACCGGGTCGATGGCGGTGTGTGGAGGCTCGGCAGGTGCGACTCCGCCTTTCATCTTCCCCGCCGCATGCAGCGCGATCAGCTCAGCAATGATGGCGACACCGATTTCGCGATGCTGGATGGCACCGAGGTCGATACCGGCAGGCGCTTTGATTCTCGAAAGCTGTTCATCGGAGACGCCACGGTCCTTGAGGTAGCCGAGGACGGTCTCCGCCCGACGTTTCGAGGCCACCAGGCCGATGTATCCAGCCCCGGTCGCCAGAGCCGCCTCGAGGGCGGGTTCGTCGTAGTGGCCCTGGGTGGCGACCACAATCGCGTCGCCGGGCCCGACATCGTCCGGCATCGTCATGCTGGCGACTACCGCCGAAGCTCCGGGATGGTCGGCAGGATCGCCGCCGTCGTCGACAACGGAGACCTGCCATCCCAGCGCCGAGGCCAGGTTGGTCAGGGTCTTCACGGCCGGGGACCTGCCCACGGCCACGACGTGTTGTCTGGGGAGCATGGGTTCCAGATATACCTCCAGTGCGCCTTCGCTGGTACAAGAAATCGGCACTGACACTACGTCGGGCCGATCGAGCTCGCGAATATCGTCGGGGGTGCCCAGGAAGAGAAGGCGCGGGTTTCCGTCGGCCATTGCCTCCCTCGCCTCTCTGATCACCACCGGCTCCGCACACGCCCCACCGATCCAACCGGTGACTTTTCCGGAGGCGTCGATGATTGCCGAAGACCCCCGCTTGCCCGAGGACGGGCCCCGGGCCCAGACGACGGTCGCGACCAGAAACGGCTGGTGGCGGCTGCTCATTTCAGCCGCCAGTTCCAGCAATTCGGGCTTCATCAGTGGTCCGTCGCTGAAATAGGGCGAGGGTGTCTCCGAGTCATCGGCGTCATCTGGCAAGAAGAAAAGCGCACTCGCAGCCGGAAGCTGCGGCGAGCATTTTCGACGCCGCCAGGGATGTCGAGGGCCGGAGAGACCCCGTCTGTATTTCTGCGACCGGCCACCACCACTATCCCTGTCCGGAGTCTTCCATCGCAGCCCAGACCCGATCACCCGAGACCGGCATGTCGATGTTGGTGATCCCGAGATGTGACAGTGCGTCGATTACCGCGTTGACGTAGGCCGCGGGCGAGCCCACCGTTGCCGATTCGCCAACTCCCTTGGCGCCAATCGGGTGGTGCGGCGACGGGGTCACCGTCGCACCGAGCTCGAAGCGGGGAGTCTCCCACGCTGTCGGCACGAGGTAGTCCATGAACGTCGAGCCGATGCAGTTGCCGGCATCGTCGAAGGATATGTGCTGCATCGACGACATCGCGTAACCCTCGGTCAGTCCTCCGTGGATCTGGCCGTCGACGATCATCGGATTGATCCTCACCCCGCAGTCGTCGACTGCGACCATCCGGCGCACCTTCCACTGACCGGTTCCCGGGTCGACGTCGACCACAACGATGTAGCTGCCGAACGGGTAGGTCATGTTGGGCGGGTCGTAGTAATTGACGCCTTCGAGGCCGGGCTCGAGCCCAGGCGGAACGTTGGTGTACGCAGCAAAGGCGACGTCCTGGATGGTCACCGAGCTTTCCGGGTCCCCCTTGACGAAGAACTTGCCGACCTCCCACTCGAGATCGTCCTCCGACGCCTCGAGGAGATGGGCGGCGATCTTCTTCGCTTTGGCCCTGATACTCCGCGAGATCATTGCGGTTGCGGCACCGGCGACAGGAGTGCTCCGGGACGCATACGTCCCCAACCCGTAAGGGGTGTTGTCGGTGTCTCCCTCCATCACTTTGATGTCAGACGACGGGATCCCGAGCTCTTCGGCCACGATCTGGGCGAAGGTCGTCTCATGGCCCTGGCCCTGCGACTTGACCCCCAGCTTCAGGATCGCCTTGCCCGTGGGGTGGATCCTCAGCTCGGCGGAGTCGAACATTCGCAGACCGAGGATGTCGTAGTCGTCGCCGTGCCCGGCGCCCACCACTTCGGTGAACGAGGCGATGCCGACGCCGACCAGTTTCCCCTCCTTGCGCGCCTCCTCTTTCTCCTTCTGGATGTCGTCGTAGCCGACCATTTCCATCGCCAGTTTGAGCGCTGTCTCGTAGTCACCGGAGTCGTAAACAAATCCTGTCGGTGAGAGGTAGGGGAACTGGTCTTTCTTGATGAAGTTCTTCATCCGGAACTCGGCCGGGTCGATGCCCAACTCGTAGGCGGCGTTCTGAACCAGCCGTTCGATCAGATACGAAGCCTCCGTCACCCGGAACGAGCAACGATAGGCAACGCCTCCCGGCGCCTTGTTGGTGTACGCACCCTTGGTGGAGATGTGCGCAACCGGGTAGTCATAGGAGCCGGTGACGATGTGGAACAGACCAGCTTTGAACTTGGTCGGTTGGGCATCGGAGAAGAAGGCTCCCTGGTCGGAGAGCATCTCCACTTTGAGCCCGAGGATCTTGCCCTCGTTGCTCACTGCCAGCTCGCCATGCATGTGATAGTCGCGTCCGAAACCGGTCGAAATCAGGTTCTCGGTGCGGGTCTCCACCCATTTCACCGGCTGTCCGATCACCAGCGATGCCGCGGTTGCCACCACGTAGCCGGGGTATACCGGCACCTTGTTGCCGAACCCCCCACCCAGGTCGGGTGAGATGATCCTGATGTTCTGCTCAGCAAGCCCGGCCACCAGCGCGAACACAGTCCGGTGGGCGTGGGGAGCCTGCGACGTCAGGTAGAGAGTCGCCTGGCCCGTGGCCGAGTTGACGTCGGCGACGATCCCACAGGTCTCCAATGGGGCGGGGTGTGAGCGCGGGTAGAAAGTGTCGAGGCTGACGATCTTGTCAGCGGTGGCGAACGCGGCGTCCGTCGCTGCCTTGTCGCCCGACTCCCACTCATAGACCAGGTTGGAGTCCTGGCCCTCCTTGTCGTCGCGGATGACCGGGGCATCGCTTTCGAGCGAGCGTTGCGGGGTGACGATCGGCTCCAGGTCTTCGTACTCGACCTGGATGCGGTCGGCGGCGTCCTGGGCGATGTAGCGATCGGTGGCGATGACCGCCGCGATCTCCTGTCCCTGGAAGCGCACCTTGTCGGTGGCGAGCACCGCCTGGGTGTCGCCGCTCATCGTCGGCATCCAGGCAAGGTTGTAGCCGGCAAGCAACTCGCCGGTCACCACCGCAATCACACCTTCGACCGCTTCTGCTTCAGAGGTGTCGATGGAGATGATGCGGGCGTGCGCAAGCGGGCTGCGGTGGATCGCCATATGGAGCATTCCGGGGAGGATGATGTCATCGACGTAGTTGCCCCTCCCCTCGAGGAACCTGGCGTCTTCGACTCGTTTGCGGCTGTGGCCGAGGCCACCTACTTCGAATGTGGTTTTCGGGGCGTCTTGGGTCGTGGTCATGCTGACACCTCTTCATTGTTCATAGCGGCTGCGGCCTGGATCGACTTGACGATGTTCATGTACCCGGTGCAACGGCAGAGATTTCCCGATATCGCCCAGCGGATCTCCTCATCGGTCGGGTCCGGGTTCTCTTCGAGGAACGCAGAGCCGACAAGCATCATCGCCGGGGTGC
The DNA here is from genome assembly GCA_040880765.1 of Acidimicrobiia bacterium. Taxonomy (GTDB): domain Bacteria; phylum Actinomycetota; class Acidimicrobiia; order Spongiisociales; family ZC4RG35; genus MA-ANB-1. Next base: position 33,877 of record JBBDHT010000085.1, read on the forward strand.
AGAACCCGCACTGGAGCCCATGCTCCTGGTGGAACGCTTTCTGCATGTTGGACAGTTCGCCGTTCTGCTTGAGGCCCTCCACGGTGGTGATGCTCCGCCCATCCGCCTGAACGGCGAACATGGTGCAAGACTTCACCGGAGTCCCGTCGACGAGGATCGTGCACACCCCGCAACTCGTGGTGTCACAGCCGATGTGAGTTCCGGTGAGCCCGAGCGTGGTGCGGATGAAGTCGACCAGGAGCTGGCGGGGCTCGGCCTCCGCAGACCGGCTTTTACCATTGATACTGACAGTTACCTTCATGACTGACCTCCCTGGGCCATCGCCAGCGAATTGGCGAGACCACGCTCGACAAACACACCAACCACATGGCGTTTGTATTCCGCACTTCCCCTGTGATCGCCGGCAGGGTCAGACGCCGCGGCCGCAATAGCGCCCGCTTCCTTGAACAGCTCATCGCCCGGCTGGCTTCCGACCAGCAGGTTTTCGGCTTCAGTGACCTTGAGGTTGTAGGGGTAGACCGAAGTCAGAGCGATTCCTGCGCTGGCAATGGCCCCGTCGTCGCCGAGCTCGAGAGAGGTAGCGACACCTACCGTCGCGTAGTCGCCGATCTTGCGTTCCAGCTTCTGGTAGTCGCCTCCGCTGCGGGAGGAGTGCTTGTTGACGCGGACCTCGGTCACCAGCTCGTTGGGCTGGCACGATGTCGAGAACATATCGACGAGGAACTCCGTAATCGGCACGACTCGTTCGCCGTCACTGCTGGAGAGCACCACTTCGGCACCCGTGGCCAGCATCACCGAAGCCCAGTCGCCTTCGGGGTCGTGGTGGGCGAGCGATCCGCAGACCGTTCCCAGATTGCGGACGATCGGATCGGCGATCCACGGTGCGGCGGTGGCCACCGTGTGGTTCGACCTGGTGACAAGGTCGGACTTCACGACGTCGTTGTGCCTGACCAGGGCTCCGAATGTCAGATGTCCGTTGGACTCCCCGATCGTGTCCATGCCGGGCAACCGGTTGATGTCCATAAGGGTCGTCGGGTTGGCGAGCCGGAGTTTCATCATCGGGATCAGACTCTGGCCACCGGCGAGAACCTTGACCTCGTCGCCACGTTCGGCAAGCACGGAAAGTGCCTCATCGAGTGTCGTCGGGGCCAGGTATTCGAACTGGTTCGGATACATGGGGCCTCCTCTAGGCGGTCCCGGGAATTCCGGGATCCACTTGAAACTTACTCAGCCGGAGGCAACCGCGTCGCCGAAAAGGTGAAACTTCAACCGAATTCTTGAGGAACGATCACCGAAACCGGAGGCGTATAGCGCCTGGTCATCGAACAAAGGGGGCGAGGTCGCCGTTGGGAAAGACCTCGACTTCGTCCATTTCCAGCCACGACGCCACCCACTCCAATTCCTTCATCAGCTCGGAACCGACACGGGTCCGGTCTATCCCGCTTTCGCCGAATGAGCCTTTGACCAGCAGCCGGCGTGACTTGCGATCGGTCTTCAGGTCGACCCGGGCCACCAGGTCACCGTCGAGGAGGAAGGGGAGCACGTAGTAGCCGTGGACTCGTTTCGCCGCCGGGACGTAGATCTCGATGCGGTAGTAGAAGTCCCAAAGCCGCTCGGTCCGGTCGCGGTACCAGACGAGACTGTCGAATGGAGACAAAAGCGCTGTTCCCCGGGCCTCCCGGGGCAACGTCGCCTCGGGATCGAGGAGGGCCGGCTTGTCCCAGCCGGCAACTTCTATCTGTTCAAGACGCCCTTCTGCAACCAACCTCTCCAGGATGGCGCGGGCCTCCTGTTTGCCGCCCCGTGAGCGGTTCAGCCGGGGGTAGTCGATCAGGTCGTCTGCGGTGCCCACACCGAGACGGCGAGCGGATCTCATCAGTAGTCGGGAGAACGCATCCTCCCGGTCCAGCTCTGGCGTGCCGAGATGCTCCGGAGCGATCACCCGCTCCGTCAGGTCATAGATCCGGGTGAAGTTGGGTCGTGCCGCTGCCGTCACCCGGCCCTCCATGAAGAGAGCCTCGAGCGCGACCTTGCCCTTCGACCAGTTCCACATCTCCCCCTGGAGCCGCTCCCCAGGGTCTTCGAGATCCGAGGTCTGGAGGGGACCGAACGTCCGAACCTGGTCGAGGACTGCCTCCATGTATCCGGGATGCTCGCGGTGGATCTGCTCGACACGGTCCCAGGCGGCCGGCTTCATCCTCCATCGCCAGAGGTGATGGTCTGCGGCCGGGAGCAGCGACGCCTCGTGTGCCCAGTATTCGAACACCTCCCCCGACCCCCAAAGGTAGCGGTCGAGAGCATCCCGGTCGTACGGCCCGAGGCGAGAGAAGAACGGCATGTAGTGGGCGCGGCTGAACACGTTGACCGAATCGAGCTGGACGATCCCGACTTGCCTGATCACTTTCCGGAAATGCCTGACATCGATGCTCCCAGACGGCCGCGAGCTGTTGAAGCCCTGGGCGGCAAGGGCGAATCGTCTCGCCTGGTCTTTGGTCAGTTGCCGCATCGACGGGTCAAGTTAGACGGCATGGCGGACACCCGCTGTCCGGTATTCGCCGCGATAGGCTTGACCGCCCTCGCCGGGTGACCACCTGCCCCGTGTCCCCTCTCCAACCTGCCATCATCACACCCTGTGATTGAGCGATACACCCTTGCCGAGATGGGCGACATCTGGGATGCGCAGCGAAAGCTCGAAGTCTGGAAAGATGTCGAGGTCCTCGCCCTGGAAGCATGGAACCGGCTGGGCAAGGTCCCGTACGGGGTCGCCGACGCCGCCCGCGATGCGGGGTGTCCGACTCCCGATGAAGTCGCCGAGCGGGAGGCCGTCACCAACCACGATCTCGCGGCTTTTGTCGACCTGCTCGGGGCGAACGCCGGCGGCGACGCCTCAGGTTGGGTCCACTACGGCCTGACCTCATCAGATGTCCTCGACACTGCCGGGGGTGTGCTGCTCAAGGAGGCCAGTGCGGTTCTCCTGGCACGTCTCGGTGGATTGTTCGAGGTCGTGAAGGCCAAGGCCCAGGAGCACGAACAGACTTACATGATCGGCCGGACCCACGGGATCTGGGCCGAGCCGACCTCGTTCGGGTTGAAGCTGGCCGGATGGGCCTTCGAACTGGAACGGGACTTCCGTCGCATGCAGGCTGCTGCCGGGTCGGTTGCCGTGGGCAAGATCTCGGGGGCGGTCGGCACCTACGCACAGGTGCCACCTGAAGTGGAAGCCCATGTTTGTGAGCAACTCGGACTCGACATCGAACCGGCATCGACCCAGGTCACAGCCCGGGACCGCCATGCCCAGTGGCTGCAGACCATCGCATTGGTCGGAGCCTCGATCGAGCGGATGGCCACCGAGATCCGTCATCTGCAACGCTCCGAAGTGGGCGAGGTGCGGGAGGCGTTCGGAAAAGGCCAGAAGGGCTCGTCGGCGATGCCCCACAAGCGCAACCCGATCCTCTCCGAACGGATGACAGGAATGGCCCGATTGCTGCGGGGCTATGCCCAGGTCGGCCTGGAGAACGTTGCGCTGTGGCATGAGCGCGACATCAGTCATTCCTCGGCGGAGCGGGTGGTGCTTCCCGACGCATCGATCACCCTCCACTACATGCTGGTCAAGTTCACCGGACTGGTCGAGGGCCTGGTTGTCGACGGAGAGCGGATGACAGCCAACCTCGAGTCGACCCGGGGCCTCGTCTTCAGCCAGCCGGTGTTGTTGGCCCTGGTCGAACAGGGCCTGACCCGCGACGAGGCCTACCGGATCGTCCAGCGGAACTCGATGGCGGCGTGGGAGGGGGCGGGCAACCTGATGGACCTCCTCGCCGCCGACCCCGAGGTCACCCTCGATGAGGAAACCCTGTCCGGCTGCTTCGACCTGACCCGGGTCCACAACTCCTCGAGAGTCGTATTCGAACGGTTGGACAAGCTCAACCTAGACTGACCCAACCCGTTCTGTGTCGCGCTCACCATTTGAACCCAAGCACCCCGTCCTCACAGGGATCGACACAGAACGGCTGAACCCGTGCACGACAGTTCGCCGGTAAAAGGCAACGATCGAGCGAAACAGAGGCGAGCCGGAGGGACATCTCAGTAGGCTCTTCCCCGGCGAACCCGGCGAAGACGGACCCCCTGATGGCAAGCAAACTCGGCAAGGACTTCGACAAGCTCTCGATAGCTGCCGCCATCTCTAACATCGGAGACGGGGTATTCGGGGCCGCTTTCCCACTTCTGGTTGCATCGATCACCCGTGATCCGGTCCTGGTTGCTGGTGCCACCCTGGCATCACGCCTCCCATGGTTGCTCTTCGCCCTGATCTCGGGTGCGCTCGTCGATCGCATGGACCGCAAGCGGGTCATGGTCTTCATCAACGTTCTCCGAGCCGTGGGGGTTGGGTTCCTTGCTCTTACGGTGGCGACCGACCAGGTCAATCTCTGGGTGATCTACACCATCGCATTCGGTCTGGGCGTGAGTGAGACCTTCTTCGACACGTCGGCCGAAGCCCTGACCCCGCGCACGGTCACCGAATCCCAACTCGCAGCAGCCAACGGTCGTCTTCAGGGACTGGAATGGGCCGGAAATGCCTTCGTCGGGCCGCCGCTCGGTGCCTTCATGTTCGCTGCGTTCGCTGCGGCCCCCTTTTTCTTCGACGCCGCCACCTTCGCCGCCGCGGCGATTTTCATAGCGCTCATTTCCGGAACCTTCCGGAGTGAGCGCGTCGATGTGACATCGATCCGCGCCGACATCCGCGATGGCGTCCGCTGGCTGTGGAATCAACGCGTCGTCAGGACGTTGGCAATCATGGCCGGTATCACCAATCTCTTCACCACGGGGATCGTGGCGATATTCGTCCTCTACGCCCAGGACATCCTTGGCGTCTCCGACACGGGATTCGGGATCCTGCTGGCAAGTTTGGGTGTAGGGGGACTGGCCGGTGCCGTGCTGACGCCGCGGGTGGTGGCAGCAATTGGATCGGGCAACACGATTCGTGCCTCGCTGATCGTCCAGGCTCTTGCAACGATGTCGTTTGTGTTCACGACCAACGCCCCTGTCGCGGGTGTTCTGATGGCCCTCTACGGGCTGACGATCACGGCGTGGAACGTGGTCGCGGTGACTCTGCGCCAGAGTCTCACTCCGGACGGAAAGCGGGGACGCGTCGCCGGGGCCTCGCGCCTGTTGGCCTGGGGATCCCAACCCTTGGGGGCGCTCCTCGGTGGTGTATTTGCTTCCGCCTTCGGTTTGAGGAGTCCCTTCTTGATCGCCTCCCTGGCATTCACCGTCGCCACGATTGTCATCTGGCAGATCATCTCGAATCCGTCCATCGAGGCAGCCCGCAACGCACCAAAAACCGGGGCCACCACCTGACGGAGGGCACGGGCCACATCCTTCTGTGTCCCGAACAGTCCGCATACCGAACCAGAACCGACACAGAACGGGATCAAGCCGACGCGCCATCCCCTTCTGTGAGTGTCTGCCTACACACAGTGTCGACAGACACTCACAGAACGGTCTTACGGGAGGTAGCTGGCGAAGGGTCTGGTGGGGAGGAGGACCTGGGCGCCGCCGGGGGTGCGGTAGTTTCTGACGCCTATAGAGAATCGGGTGACCGAGCCCTTCGAGATCCCCCGGTACTTCCAGGCGGTGGAGACAGCGGAGGAGAACGACCAGGAAGAGTCGAGGCGAACCGAACCGGTGACTGCGGAAAGGGTGTTGACCAGAGAGGCCGGACTGCTGAACCCGGCTGCCTTGCCCGCAAGCTGAAAGAGAACATCCTGCTGACGGCCCTGCCGTCCGAAATCGGAGCCTCCCACCGCCACCCAGTCTTCGCCTCGCAGCTCCTCGCCATGACGGGACCGCACCCAAGCCAGGGTTGTGGTCCCATCGGCGGTCTGGCATCCGGGCTCCTCGATGAGAAGGTGGGATTTGAGGTCCCGGGTCGGGTAATCGACACAGACGGTCACGCCGCCGAGGGCGTCGACCACACTGGCAAACCCGGAGAAGTTGATCCGGGCGAGATGGTCGATGGGAATCCCGGTGTAGTCCTCGACGAGGATCGCCATCATCTCCGGACCGGAGGCAAAACCTGAGCACCCCCCGAGTCCTGCATTGAGGCGGGTGAAGGTTTCCTTGCAGACGTTCCACACGTAAAGGTCCCGGGGAAGGCTGACCATGATCGGCTTGCCACCACCCGCAGGCTGGAGGGCGAGGATGATGGCATCGGCGAGAACACCCGAGGCATCGGTGCCGAGAAGCAGGTACGACTCGTAGGCCCCGTCAGGTATCGGCTCGCCGAATGAGTTGGGACTGAATTCACGGGGGTTGAACGGACGGGTGATGTCATAGACGGCACCCAACTCCTCCTGGAAGGCCACCATGTCGAGAGGTTCTTCCTGGATGTCGGTCGGCTCGACGAAGACAATGTTCCGGTCGTCGGCCTCTTCGTTGCCGATGTTGGCTCGGGCACCGTCGGGGTCGAAATCCTCGGTGGCGATCGCGGTCAAGGCAGTGCTCACCTGATACGCGTAAAAGCACGCCACGCCAAGCAGGACCCCGGCAATGACGGCGAAAGCCACCCGTACCGGGTGAAAAACGACGTATTTGATCACAGCCAACGTCTACGAGACTAGAACGCCCGCGGTTTCATTCGGCGGAGATGTGAACCGTCCCCGTGAACAGGCCAGCGACCCTTCCATCGTCACGGACCACCTTGACGTGGTAGGTCCCCAGGGTCCGCCCGCGGGACAACTCGGTGGCAGTGGCGGTGAGACGGTTGCCGGTGCGCGCCGCCGCGGTAAACACCATGTGGGTATCAATCGCAACCGCAACAGGGCCGGCCGAGTTGGAAGCCAGGGAAAAGGCGCAGTCGGCGAGGGAGAAAACCATCCCTCCGTGGCCTCCGCTGAGGAAGTTGAGATGGCGGTCCTCGACATCGAGGGCAACGACCAGCTCGTCATCGCTCACCGAGACCAACTCGGCACCGAGGGCATTGGCATAGGCATCGGCGGCGAACAATTCGCCGACGCGACCGGGGTTGAAGCCTGACATTGGTGGAGCAGAGTAGTTGCGGCATTGTTAGTTTCCCATCGATGCAGGAACTCGCTGCGCGGGTGTTAGCCTCCCGAGACGTGCTGCCACTTTCACACGTCGCATCCGGCAAGGTGAGGGAGATCTACGAGATCGACCCCGACCACCTGCTCTTCGTCGCAACCGATCGGATCTCCGCTTATGACGTGATCCTTCCCCAACTGATCCCGGACAAGGGACGGGTGCTCACCGGGCTCAGCCTCCACTTCTTCGATCTCCTCGACGCCCCCAACCACCTGGTCTCCACCGACCTCTCCTCAATCGAGGCGTTGGATGATTCCCAACTGAAGGAACTGAATGGGCGGGCAATGATCGTCCGCCGCGCCGAAGTGATACCGGTTGAATGCGTGGTGCGCGGCTATCTGTACGGCTCTTCCTGGCGTGAGTATCGCGACGGTGGCGGACCGACCACCGAGCACCTGCCGGCCGGACTGAAACTGGCAGACAAACTCGAAGAGCCGATCTTCACGCCTGCCACCAAAGCGGCCACAGGCCACGACGAGAACATCACCGAAGCTCAGACCAGGGAGCTGCTCGGCAACGACCTCTACGAGGAACTGCGCCGGCGATCGATCGACATTTACACCAGGGCCACCGAATACGCCGCCGAGAAGGGTGTGATCCTCGCAGACACCAAATTCGAGTTCGGCTTTGCGGGTGACGAACTGCTCCTCATCGACGAGGTGCTCACCCCCGATTCCTCGCGGTATTGGCCGGTCGATGAATGGGAGCCCGGCAACGACGTCCCCAGCTTCGACAAGCAATACGTGCGGGAGTGGCTCGAAAACCAGCCCTGGGACAAGAACCCGCCGGCACCGGACCTACCCGACGACGTGGTGGCAGGGACCAGTGCCCGGTACATCGAGGCCTACGAGAAGATCACCGGTAAGAGCTTCGACGACTATCTGGCAGAGAAAGTCTGAGGTGTGTCGTACAAGACTCGCGGGCGCATCGTGGGTGGGAGCGCTCCCCCCTCCCCCTCGCTGCGCTCGGGTACTCCCCCCGTTCGGCTCCGCCTCCGGAGGGAGAGAATGACACCCGCCTCCGAGGAGACGATGGGGCTCCGCCTCCGGGGGAGAGAATGACACTCCGCTCCAGGGAGAGAATGTGAAAATTCGGGTCGAGGTGACACGCCGGCCCGAAATCGCCGACCCGCAGGGCACTACGATCAAGAGGGCTCTGCACGATCTGGGACACACCGACGTCACCGAGGTGAGGGTGAACAAGGTCTTCCACCTCGAGGTCGAGGGCGGCAGCGACACAGAGATCCGGGACAAGGTCGAGGAGATGTGTCGCCAGCTTCTCGCCAATCCCGTCCTCGAGGACTTCGAGATCGAGCTTGTCCCGTGACTACCGCCGTTGTCGTATTCCCCGGTACCAACTGTGAGCACGACGTCGTCACCGCGATGACCGATCTCGGGGGCAGTGCCCGGCTCGTCTGGCATCGGAAGACCGACCTCGACAGCTACGACAGCGTGGTTCTCCCTGGAGGTTTTGCCCACGGCGACGCCCTCCGGACCGGGGCGATCGCTCGCTTCTCCCCGATAATGGAGGCAGTCTCCCGCTTCGCTGACCAGGGAAAACCTGTCGTCGGGATCTGCAACGGGTTCCAGATCCTGTGCGAGGCGGGCCTCCTTCCCGGGGCCCTCATCGCCAACCGCGATCTGTCGTTCATCTGCCGTTACGTCGATGTCGAGGTCACCGATACCGGGACCGTGCTCACCAACGCCGCGGCAACCGGACAGCGACTCCGGATCCCGCTCAACTCCTATGAAGGGAACTGGGTCGACCCGACCGGCGAGGGCAGGGTGGTGGTCAAGTACACCGACGACCCCAACGGCTCGAGCGAGAGAGCAGCGGCGGTTGCCAACGATGCGGGGAACGTAGTCGGAATCATGCCCCACCCCGAACGCGCCACCGACCCACTCCTCGGATCTACCGACGGCCGCGCCTTCCTCCGGAGCTTTCTCAACTCACTGGTCCCCGCATGACCGAACAACCCGTGCACCGCCTGCTCGGGATGACCGACGGGGAGTACGAGTCGGTGGTCGGCATCCTCGACCGCCCGCCGATGCCTGCCGAGCTGGCCATGTACTCGGTGATGTGGTCGGAGCACTGTTCCTACAAATCGTCCCGCAAGCATCTGGGCCGGTTCCCCACCGAGGCGCCATGGGTCGTCGTCGGTCCCGGAGAGAACGCCGGAGTTGTCGATCTCGGTGACGGCTGGCTCGCCGCCCTCCGCATCGAATCGCACAACCACCCGTCGTTCGTCGAGCCCTACCAGGGCGCCGCCACGGGAGTGGGCGGGATTCTCCGCGATGTTTTCACCATGGGGGCGAGACCGATCGCCCTCTGGGACCAGATCCGCTTCGGGCCGCTCGACAACCCGAAGAACCGCTACCTGCTCAATGGTGTGGTCGGGGGCATCGCCGGATACGGGAACGCAGTTGGTGTCCCAACGGTGGGCGGTGAGATCGAGTTCGACCCTGGCTATACGGGAAATCCCCTGGTCAACGTGATGTGCCTCGGCATCCTGAAACGGGAGCAACTGGTGTTGGGGACCGCCGGCACTCCGGGAACGATGGCGGTGCTCCTGGGAAAGGCCACCGGCCGCGACGGGATCGGCGGTGCGTCGGTCCTCGCATCGGCATCTTTCGACGAGGAATCCGGCGCGAAACGCCCCTCGGTGCAGGTAGGCGACCCCTTCGAGGAGAAGAAGCTGATCGAGGCCTGTCTCGAGCTGTATGAAAAGGGGCTGGTCGTCGGAGTCCAGGACCTCGGCGCCGCGGGACTTTCGTGCGCCACCTCCGAGCCTGCAGGGCGGGCCGGGGTCGGCATGGAGGTCGACCTCGACCGTGTCCACACCCGGGAGTCGGGAATGACGGCCCCCGAGCTGTTGATGTCGGAGTCCCAGGAGCGGATGATGGCCTTTGTCGCACCGGAGCGGGTCGATGAGGTGCTGGCCATCGCCGACAGGTGGGAGATCGACTCTGCCGTAGTCGGTGAGGTCAAAGCAGGCGGGACATTGCGGATCAGCCATCAGGGAGATTTGGTCGCAGAACTGCCCGCGGCCACTCTCGCCGACAACGCCCCCCTCTACGACCGGCCCGCCCAACGCCCCGACTGGCTCGACGAAATCCAGGCCAGGCCCGGCCCCGACCTCTCCTCTCATGACCCCGCCGACCTGCTGGCCAAGCTTCTCGACGACCCGGCGATCGGGTCATCGGCGTGGATCTACGAACAGTACGACCACATGTTGTTCCTCAACACCGTGGTCGGCCCAGGTTCGGACGGGTCCCTGCTCCGGGTCAAGGGGACGGACAAAGGGCTGGGGGTCTCCACCGACGGCAACGGGCGACTCTGCTACCTCGAGCCCCGGATCGGAGGCGCCCGCCTTGTCTACGAGGCGGCACTCAATGTTGCAGTGGCCGGGGCTCGGCCGATGGCGGTGGTCGACAACCTCAACTTCGGCAACCCGGAGAAACCGGAGGTGATGTGGCAGTTCAAGGAGTCGGTCGAGGGCATCTCCGAGGCCTGTGAGGCCCTGGGCATCCCCGTAGTCGGCGGCAATGTCTCGTTCTACAACGAGACCGACGGCGTCGACATCAATCCGACTCCGGTAGTTGGCCTGCTCGGTCTGGCCGACCCGATGCCTCAGGACCCGCCCCGGCTCTCCGGCGCGGCCGACGGAATGGAACTCTGGCTCGTAGGCCCGGCGGCCTCCGGCAATCTCGCCGGCACCGCCGCACAGCGACTCATCGACGAACGCCCCGGCGGTATCCCGACAGGTCCGGACCCTGAGATGGCCGGGGATATCATCCGCCTCGCTGCCGACCTGGCCCACTTCGCCCCGGTGCTGCACGACATCTCCGACGGCGGCCTCGCAGTCGCAGCAGCCGAGATAGCAATCGCCTCCGGAATTGGAGTGGTGCTCGACCTCCCCGCCGAAGAGATCTTCTCCGAGGACCCTCACCGTTTCCTGGTCGCTTTCCATCACGGATCGATCGACCTCCCTGCCTACGCCCGGAAAGTAGGGGTCTGCGGCGGCGATCAGATCGTGATCAACGGATCGTCGTTGCGACTCGACACGGCGGCAACCACCTACCGCGAGGCGCTCCCCCGCAGAATGCGATAGCGCCCCGGAAGTCCGACTTTCCATTCCTCGCGATGGAGTGTCGGGGGTGGGCCTGGGTGCGGATTTCGACGCGATACCATCGGAGTGTGGCGAAGAACATCGGGATACTCACTGCCGGAGGCGACAGCCCGGGCCTGAACGCTGCCATCCGGGCCGTGGGAAAGGCGGCGATACGCGGTCACGGGATGAATGTCATCGGATTCAAGGACGGCTTTCTCGGTCTCATGGAGAACCGCTTCGCCACTCTCGACTCGGACGGTCTCTCCGGAATCCTCACCAGGGGCGGCACAATCCTCGGGACCAGCCGCACCAACTGCACCAAGGTCGAGATGCCCGACGGGTCGGTCGTCGACGGGCGCGATGAGATGCAACGTGTGGTGGAGAAGCACAATCTCGACGCCCTGGTCTGCCTCGGTGGCGACGGGACCGCGAAGAACGCGATCAAACTGGAGAAAGTAGGCGTCCCCGTGCTCATCCTCCCCAAGACGATCGACAACGACGTCGTGGGCACCGATGTCACCTTCGGATTCGACACCGCGGTCAACATCGCCACGGAGGCGATCGACCGGCTCCACTCCACCGCACATTCCCATCACCGAATCATGGTCGTCGAGCTCATGGGCCATAACGTCGGTTGGCTAGCCCTCGGTGCCGGTCTGGCCGGTGGAGCGGATGTCATCCTCATCCCGGAGATCCCCCACGACGTGGAAACGGTCGCCAACTCGATAATCGCCCGCAAGGAGGCGGAGAGCACCTTCTCCATCGTCGCCGTAGCCGAGGGCGCGATCAGCGCTGACAACGCGGCGAAGCGGGCAGCAATGGTCGAGGAAAAGGCTGCAGCGAGCGGAGGTCGCAAGAAGGCTCTGAAGCGGGCCCTGACCGAGTTCGACCTGGCCAATGTCGGCGGAACCAGTGACCTGGCCACCCAGCTGAGCGATCTGACCGGCCTCGAGTCGCGACTGACGATCCTGGGCCACGTCCAGCGGGGTGGAACTCCGACACCGGCGGACCGGCTGCTGGCTACCCGGCTCGGAACCGCCTGCGCCGACTTCATCGCCGAGGGCGTCCACGGTGTGATGGTTGCCGCCCGGGGACAGGACACCGTGGCTGTCCCGCTCGAAGAGGTTGCAGGAAAGACCAAAGCGGTGCCCGTCGACCACTCGTGGGTGCTCTCGGCACGCCGCCTCGGAATCTCGTTGGGCGATTGAGTAGCGACGTTTGAGCAAACTCGACAGAATCGCGATCGTGGGCGGTGGGCCGGCAGGGCTCTACCTTTCAATCCTCCTCAAGAAGAACGCACCCGACATCGTCGTCGACCTCTACGAGCGGAACACACCCGGGGACGCATTCGGCTTCGGGGTCGTGTTCTCCGATGAGACGCTGGAGAACATCGAAGCCGCCGACGAGGATTTCTACCGCTCACTCACCGCAACGTTCCGCCATTGGGGTGATATCGAAGTGCGCCACTTCTCCGGCAGGGTGATTCGCTCCGGCGGCCACGGATTCGCAGCAGTAGGTCGACGCACCATGCTCGAGTTGTTGACTGCCCGGGCGAAAGAAGTTGGGACCAACCTCCACTTCTCGGCCGAAGTCGACGACCTCGCCAAGCTGGGCGATGCCGATGTGATCGTCGGTGCCGATGGTGCCCACAGCGTGACCCGGAACCTGTTCCCGGAGGCCTTTCGACCTTCTGTCGATCTCAGATACAACAAATACATCTGGTTCGGGACCGACCGGGTCTTCGACGACTTCACTTTCATCTTCGAAGACACACCAGCGGGCATGGTGTGGGCCCACGTCTACCCCTTCTCCGACGATGCGAGCACCTTCATCGTCGAAATGGCACCGTCCACATGGAGAGACCTTGGCCTCGATGCCAACGAGGGCCGCGAGTGGGGACCACAGGAGAGCGACGAACTGGCATTAAAAAGGTCCGTTGACCTCTTCGCTGATCATCTCGACGGAGCACGACTCATCGGAAATAAGTCGCGGTGGCTCCAGTTCCCCACCATCGAATGCGAGAAATGGTCGCATGACAACATCGTCCTCATGGGCGATGCAGTGCACACCGCTCACTTCTCGGTGGGCTCCGGCACCAAACTCGCCCTGGAAGATGCGATATCGTTGTCCGGGCACCTGCTCTCCAATCAAACCGTCACCGACGCCCTAGCCGCGTTCGAAACCGAGCGCCGCCCGGTCGTGGAGAGCACCCAGCGGGCAGCCAAGGCCAGTCTGCAGTGGTTTGAGGGGGCCGACCGCTACCGGGGAATGGAGCCTGAGCAGTTTGTTTTCTCGATGCTGACCCGGAGCCAGCGCGTCACCTACGACAATCTGCGGCTGCGCGACCCGGGATACATGGCCGAAGTCGACCGTTGGTACGCGGCTTCGGAGCACGGCGCCCCTGTTCCCACACCACCAGAGGTGCCCCCCATGTTCCACCCGTTCCAGCTCCGCGACCTCACCCTGGCCAGCCGGATCGTGGTCTCCCCGATGGACCAATACAGCGCAGTCGATGGCATGCCCAACGAGTGGCATCTGGTCCACCTTGGCAGCCGTGCCGTGGGAGGGGCGGGGCTGGTCATGACCGAGATGACGTGTGTCTCACCGCAAGGACGGATCAGCCCCGGATGCACCGGCATCTGGACGTCCGAGCAGGCCGATTACTGGTCGGGAATCGTCGATTTCATCCACAACCACACCAATGCTGCCATCGGGCTTCAGATTGGGCATTCCGGTCGCAAAGGGTCGACCAAGCTGATGTGGGAGGGCGACAGCGAACCGCTCGAACAGAAAAACTGGGAGATCATTTCACCCTCACCGATCAGATACCGGCCCGACAGCCAGGTCCCCCGGGAGATGACACGCGAGGACATGGACGTCGTCGCCGAACAGCACGTCGCTGCGGCCGGCCGCGGGGCAGAGGCCGGCTTCGACCTGCTCGAGCTGCACTACGCCCACGGCTATCTGCTGTCCAGCTTCCTGACCCCGCTGGCGAACCAGCGCAACGACGAGTACGGAGGATCGCTACAGAACCGGATGCGGTTCCCCCTCGAGCTCTTCGACCGGGTGCGCGAAGCTTGGCCCGCCGACCGGCCCATTTCGGTCCGGATCTCGGCTACAGACTGGGTCGAAGGCGGGTTCGACGGCGACGATGCTGTCGCTCTGGCCGCGGCCCTCAAAGAACACGGCTGTGACATCATCGACGTCTCCACCGGCCAGACCAGCATCGACGCCAGGCCAGAGTATGGACGGCTCTATCAGACACCGTTCGCAGACCGCATCCGCAACGAAGTGGGCATCCCGACGATGACTGTTGGGGCGGTCTCCAGCATCGACGACGTCCACAACATCCTCGTTGCCGGGAGGGCCGATCTCTGCCTGCTCGCCAGACCGCACCTGGTGGACCCGTACTGGACGATGAACGCGGCGATCGACCTCGGCTACACCGGCCATGGCTTCCCCAACCAGTACCTCTCCGGTCTGGGGGCGCGTCGTCGGGAACAGGACCCGATTCCCCCTGATGCGTTCCGGAGGTGAGAGATGGACAATGACCCGAGAGTGGTAGCCCAGGGCGACGCCCCAGCTCCATTCACCGCGAAAGAGATACGGACAGGATGCCCCGAGGGCCGGAGGGTGACAATCCGCTATGTCGATCCCAAAGGGGAGAACACCTACCGGACCACCACATTTACCGCATGCGATGAGGAGGGAGCAATGCTGGCCATCCAGGCAGTCGACGCGGGAGGCCGCCCGATTGGCGAGGCAAGCCAGTTCAGGGCCACCTGGGACGAGCTCCAGGCTCATGCCTCGTTCCCTACGCATCAGACCACTATCTCAAGAGAGCCACTTGGAACACCTCTTGGCGACCTCGACTGCCTCCGCTACGAGGTCGACGACAGTGTGACGATCAGGATTCTGTGGTTCGCATCCGATCTGCCTGGCCTACCGGTCAAGACTCAGGAAGTCGACGGAGAGGCGGCACGTCTCACCTCGGAGATGATCGAGAACGTCGTCTAACGAGCAATCTGCTCAGTCAGCGGCGAGAACTCGCAAACGCGACTCCAGATGCCGGCGCTCTGCGTCGTTCTCCACCAACTCGATAGCGCGCCGGTACTCTGCGGCGGCCCCACCCACACGGCCGACCCGACTGAGAAAGTGACCCCGGGCGGTGTGGAAGGCGTGATATCCGTCGAGTTCGTCCCGTAGCCGCTCGACTGCATCGAGCGCCGCCGTTGCTCCGTAGGCCTCTCCTATGGCCACCGCGCGATTGAGCTTTGCAACAGGAGAAGGATGCCTCGATATCAGGCGGTCGTACAGGCCGGCTATCGCCTTCCAGTCGGTTGCAGCAGGACCAGCAGTGTGATGTGCCGCGATCTCCGCCTGAAGTAGATAGAACCCGGGCTCAGTAATGTTCCTCGCCGTCCGCAGGGCGGCCATCCCGCGCTCGATCATTTCTGTGTCCCACATCGACCGGTCCTGCTCCTTGAGCAAAACCAGGTCTCCTGCGGCATCGCGCCTTGCCTTCCGCCTGCTGTGCTGGAACAGCATCAACGCGTTGAGGGCATGCACTTCCGACTCGTCCGGCATCAACTCGACAAGGACGTCTCCCAACTCGATTGCCTTGGCGGCGAGGTCTTCCCTGACCAGATCGTCACTGGAGGAAGCGAAGTATCCCTCGTTGAAGATGAGGTAGATCACCGACAGCACCTCGGAGATCCGATCGACGAGTTCGTGACCTTCGGGGACCTTGAAAGGTATTCCTGCGTCACGGATTTTCCCCTTCGCCCTGACCAGTCGCTGCGCCATTGTCGGTTCGGCCACGAGGAAGGCCCGGGCGATTTCCGCGGTCGACAGACCACCTACCGTCCGCAGGGTCAGAGCGATCTGCTTCTCGGAGTCGAGCGCCGGATGGCAACACGCGAAGATCATCTCCAACCTGTCATCGGAGAGGCCAGTCGTTTCAGCCAGATCCGTCATTTCCTCGCTCCGTTCGGCAGCCTGATAGCCGGCGAGGACCTGGTGCTTGCGGGCGAGGTTCTCACGACGCCGGATACGGTCGATTGCCTTGCGCCGGGCGACGGTGGAGATCCACCCGGGCGGGTTGTCGGGCACACCCCGCTCCGGCCAATCCAACAGGGCCTGGGCTAGAGCATCCTGGACAGCTTCCTCGGCGAGATCGATGTCGCGGCAGAGCCGGGAGATGGTCGCAAGCACGACCGAGTACGACTCGCGAAACACCCGTTCCACAACCGTTTCGACTTCTGTCACCGCTAGCTTCTCCGTCTATCTCGATCTCTATCTCCGGTATCCGACTCCTGCACTTGTCGAACAGGGAGCCGGGGGATCAACAATCCCAGTCGAATACGCCCAGGGTTGCTTCCCGCCATGAAGCGTCTTCTCAGAGTTAATCATGGCCTGGCTATGGAAATGAGTCCACCTACCGGTACCATGCGTTTGTGCCGCACGAGGCGAACGAATACATGTCAACCGGGCCTCAAGAAGCGTGCGGGGTCTTCGCCGCCTACTCTCCGGGCGAAGCTGTCTCTTCCCTGATCTATTTCGGGTTGTTCGCCCTGCAACACCGCGGCCAGGAGAGCGCGGGCATTGCCACCTCCGACGGTGAGACCGTCACCGTATTCAAGGACATGGGCCTGGTCGCCCAGGTCTTCGATAAGGCAGCCCTCGCCGGCCTCGACGGACACCTCGGCATTGGTCACACCCGCTACTCGACCACTGGTTCGACCAGTTGGGACAACGCCCAACCGGCACACCGCCAGGTGGGGTCGACCAGCATCGCCCTCGGCCACAACGGGAACCTGACCAACACCGCCGAGCTTGCAGCAGACCTGGGTATCTCGACGGCAACCACTGACTCCGACCTCATGGCAGAGGGCATTTCCCGTGCCATCGACGACGAACGCTCCGATTCCCGTGGCCTGGAGGCGGCGGTCAAGGCTGTTGCGCCACAGTGGAAGGGGGCATTCTCTCTGGTGATCATGGACCAGGGTCGAATCATCGGGCTGCGCGACCCCAACGGCTTCCGACCGCTCTGTCTCGGCTCGCTGCCCGACGGCGGTTGGGTGATGGCATCGGAGACAGCAGCCCTCGACATAGTGGGAGCGCGGTTCATCCGCGAAGTCAATGCGGGTGAGATGGTCGTGGTCGACGCTGCCGGCGTCCACAGCTACTTCCCGTTCGATAAGGTGAATCCGCGTCTATGTGTCTTCGAGTTCGTCTACTTCGCCCGGCCCGACTCCCAGATCTACGGGCGGAATGTCCACTCAGCCCGATACGACATGGGCGAGCAACTGGCAAAGGAGCATCCGGTCGACGCCGACGTTGTGGTCCCGGTCCCCGAATCGGGGATCCCCGCCGCACAGGGATATGCCGCCGCCAGTGGCATCCCCTACACCGACGGGTTGATGAAGAACAGATACGTCGGACGCACCTTTATCGAACCGTCACAGATGTTGCGTGACCAGGGGATACGTCTCAAACTCAACCCGATCCCCGACAATCTCCGGGGCAGACGGGTCGTCCTCGTCGATGACTCGATAATCCGCGGCTCCACCACCCGAAACCTCGTAGAGCTCGTCCGCGAGGCCGGTGCCGTCGAGGTACATCTCCGCGTCTCCTCACCTCCCTACAAATGGCCCTGCTTTTACGGAATGGACACCTCGGACCGGTCGACGCTGATCGCGGCGCGGATGGAGACTGCCGAGATCAAGGAACACCTCAATGCCGACTCACTCGGCTACCTGTCGCTCGAAGGTCTCCTCGAAGCCACCGGCGTCGCCGACGCCGGCTTCTGCGACGCGTGCCTTTCCGGGAACTATCCGACCGACGTGCCCGTGGTGATCGACAAGTTCCATCTGGAGCGCAATCGGTCGTGACCTACCGGGAAGCGGGAGTCGATCTCGCCGGCGCTGACCGCCATGTGACTGCAATTGCATCGGCGGTCACGGCGACGTGGACCGACAACGTGATCGGCGGCTTCGGTGGCTTCGCCGCAGGCGTCACTATCCCACCCGGGTATTCCAACCCGGTCTTGATGATGTCGACCGACGGGGTCGGCACCAAGCTCGAGCTGGCACGACAGTCGGAAATGTGGGATGGAGTCGGATTCGACCTTGTCGCTATGTGCGTCGACGACCTTGCCGCAGTGGGGGCGAGACCCCTCGGCTTCGTCGACTACATGGCGGTCGGGTCCCTGCAACCGGATCGTGACACCAGGATCGTCGAGTCGATCGCCCGCGCCTGCGTCGCAGCTGGCTGCGCACTGCTCGGGGGCGAAACCGCGGAGCATCCCGGGGTGATGGACCCCGATGCCGTGGATCTGGCCGGAGCGGTGATGGGCGTGGTCGAGAAAGGCGAACAGCTAGGGTCGGAAGGTGTCGTTCCCGGAGACGCGATAGTCGGCCTCCATTCGCCCAACCTCCGCTCCAACGGCTTCTCCCTCGTCCGGAGAGTGATGGGTGATGCACCCGACTACGCGACGCTGCTCGAGCCATCGGTCATTTACAGCCCCGCGGTTCTGTCGGTCTCGCCGATGGTCAAATCAGCGGCCCATATCACCGGCGGCGGACTCCCCGGCAACCTCCCCCGCGCGGTCCCTGCGTCGCTTGGAGTTGAAGTGGATGCCTCGTCATGGCGTCCCCCGGAGATCTTCTCGACTCTGCAGAATTGCGGCATCGGCGAGGCGGAGATGTTCGCCACGTTCAACATGGGTATCGGGTTTTGCCTCATCGTCGAGCCCTCCGCAGCCGACGAGATCACAGACTCCCTATCCCGGCACGAGGCCAACGTGATCGGCCGGGTGACCGACAGTGCCGGGTTCACACTGAAATGACGTTTCGGGAGGCGACATCGGTGCATCGCACCGGCGATGACACCTGGGACACTCGGTTCGCCGAGAACTGGGACATCATGGGCATCACCAACGGCGGCTACATGCTGGCCATCGCCTCTCGCGCCGCTAGTGAGGCAACCGGGGGACGAGACCCGGTGACCATCACCGGCCATTACACGAGGCCCGGCCACACCGGACCGGCGACGGCGCGCACGGAGATAGTCCGTTCCGGACGGCGGTTCTCCGTGGTGCGGACCAGCCTGTTCCAGGATGACGCCGTGGTCCTCGACACTCTTGGGACTTTCGTCGAACCAGGGACCGAATCCTCTGAGGTGATTCTCTCCGCTGCCAAGCCCACCGAACTGCCACCCCCCGAAGAGTGTGTGCTGGCTGTCCCCGCCGGCGACGCCCCGTTTCCGCCTCCTTCGGTCGGCCAGGTTGAGTTGCGTCTCGATCCGGGAATGGCCGAAATGTTTCAGGGCAATCCGCTGGGCGAACCGGTGGTCTTCGGCTGGTTCCGGCTGAAGGACGGGGAGCCCCTCGATCCTCACGCCCTGATCATGGCCACCGATGCATTTCCTCCGACGACCTTCAACGCTGGTTTGCCGGTCGGCTGGACTCCGACACTCGAACTGACCGTCCACGTCCGCTTTCCTCACGCCTCCGGTTGGATCCGCTGCGAGTTCCGGAGTCGGTTCGTGTCCGGAGGGTTGATCGAAGAGGACGGGCTGTTCTGGGACGAGGATGATCGCTTGGTTGCACAGTCCCGCCAGCTTGCCCTGGTGTCCACCGGATAGCGGCTGGTCGCAAGAGTTCGTTAGGATCTGCGGGTGTCAGTTATTACGCCAATTCATCTCCGACGGGGCCTGTTCGCCTCGCCCTAGCTCCATTCCGTCCCTGCGAGACGAGAAGAGAATGGAGCACGAATGACCGACCTGACAACACGCCACAACGAAGTGATCGCACCGGTGATCGCTTTTGACACCGACATCCACGCCGAATCCGCCCAGGGGATCTGGGTAACTGACATCGAAGGCAACCGCTGGGCCGATTTCGCCTGCGGCACTGCTGTCACCAACCTCGGGCACAATCACCCCGCGGTCGTGGAGGCAGCGCACGCTCAGCTCGACAAATTCATGCACTCAGGGTGCATAGTTCGTTACGAACCGATCGTCAGCGCCGCCGAGAAACTGCGCGAGATCACCCCACCATCAATCGAGAAGTTCGCCTTCGCCAACTCCGGAGCCGAAGCCGTGGAAGCTGCAGTGAAACTGGCCCGTTACACCAGCGGTCGCCAGGGTGTTGTCGCTTTCCGGGGCGGATTTCATGGACGGACCATGGGCTCAGTCGCCTACACGACCTCCAACGCAAAATACCGCGACGGCTACCACCCCATTCTCGGATCGGTATTCATCGCCCCTTATCCGCACCCATACCGGTGGGGCAAGAGCGAGGACGAGGCAACAGCCCATGCCCTCGAAGAGTTGCGCTTGCTGTTCAAGCATGTGGTAACTCCAAACAACATCGCCTGTTTCCTCATCGAGCCGGTTCAGGGCGAAGGTGGCTATTACCCCGCTCCCCCCGAGTTCCTCTCCGCCCTCCGTGGAATTGCCGATGAGCATGGGATCCTGGTGGTCTACGACGAGGTGCAGACCGGGTTCGGCCGCACCGCAGAGTGGTTCGCCGCGGACCATTACGACGCCAAGCCTGACATCATCGCCATGGGCAAAGGGATAGCCAACGGGCTCCCGCTTTCGGCTTACGGAGCTCCCTCTGAAATGATGGATGCCTGGCCAGTGGGATCACACGGCACCACCTTCGGCGGCAACCCGGTGGCGACCGCCGCGGCGGTTGCCGTAATCGAGACAATGGAAGACCTGCTGCCCCATGCACGGGAGCTCTCCAAGTCGGCCTTCGAGAGCTTTGAGGGACTGGCCGAGCGTCATCCCACGATCGGCGACGTACGCGGTCTCGGGTTGATGATCGGAGTCGAACTGGTTTCGAATACCGCACGGCGGACACCCGACTCCGAAGCTTTCAAGGCAGTCCAACGGTATGCCTTTGAAAGAGAGCTCATCATCATCGACTGCGGTCCTGACGGCAACGTGATTCGGTTCATTCCGGCATTAGTCACCACCCGGGAGGAGCTCGACTGGGCGATCGGCTTCATCGACGACGGCCTGACGGCCTGGGAGAGCAGCGACTGAGTCGTAACATGGGGGTGTGAGCCGTTTCGGAATGGCGGCCGCCGGTCTGGCGGTACTTCTCGTTCTCATCGTGTTCCTTGTGGTCAACGCGCTTTCGGACGGCGGTATAGAGGCTGCCGCGAGCGCGACCACCGTGTCGGTGGCGACCCCGGCTGCCGGCGCGGTCACATCCGACACCACCACCACGACTGGAGCCGAGGCCAGTGTCGTCGCTGCTGCAGCCGAGACAACGACCACGAAACCCGCCATCTCGGTGCCCACCACCACAGCTACGTCGAGCACAACTTCTACCTCGAGCACGACGACCACAACCACCACGGTCCCCACCACCGTGGCGGCTCCCCCGTTCATCTCATCGATTACGACCCCTGATGCCGACGATCTCTACGCATCCTGGGAGCCGGGATGTCCCGTCGGGCCCGACGGTCTGCGGATCATCACGATGTCCCACTGGAACTACGCAGGGTCCATGAGCACCGGGAAGCTTGTGGTCGCCGCCGGGCTGGCGGATCAGGTGGTCGCCATCTTCCGGGACCTCTACGACGCCCGCTTCCCCATCGAACGCATGGAGCTGGTCGACAAGTACAACGGTGACGACAACCAGAGCATGGCGGCGAACAACACCAGTGCCTTCAACTGCCGTCTGGTCACAGGGGGAAGCACCTACTCGGAGCACTCCTACGGCCGCGCTATTGACATCAATCCCGTGGTCAACCCGTATGTCAAGGGCTCGACTGTGCTCCCACCTGCAGGCAGCGCCTACGTGGACCGCAGCCTCGATGCGCCGGGAATGATCCATGCCGGCGATGAGGTGGTGCAAGCTTTCGCGGCCAGAGGCTGGATCTGGGGCGGAACCTGGAACTCTCTCAAGGACTACCAGCACTTCTCCACGACAGGAAAGTAGGCAGGAACCAATTCGGTCCCTCGCGCCATCAAAGCGATATGCGAATCAAGACAAAAAACACAATCGGGCTTCTTATCGTTAGCAGCCTGCTCATATCGGCGTGCGGATCAGGTGAAGTGTTGGGGCCGCCCGACAGCCCGCCCGGCGACCCTCTAATCCAGATTCACTCCGAAGGGGGGTTTATCCCGGTTGAGTGGAACCTGGGCAACGGGGCCACCTTCACCGTCACCAACGGCGGCAGTTTCATCTTCCCCGGTGTCACGACACTGGAGTATCCGGGGCGTCTGGTGCCTTCATACTTCCAGGGCCAGCTCGACGACGAGCAGATGGCACGCATCAACGACCTGATCGACGCAATGGGCATAGCCGACATCGACGACGAGCACGACGACTCGGTCGACAACGTGGCTGATGCATCCACTGAGGTGATCCAGTACTGGGACGAGACCGGTGTCCACCGCTACTCGGTGTACGCACTGGAAATCACCGAGCAGCCGGCATCGGACACCACCGCAGCCTTTGCTGATCTCGTCGAGTACCTCCAAGGGCTCTCCGGGACCGTCGACGGGTCCGAGTACGAGCCGGAACGGGTGCGGGTTGTGGCCGGCACCTACCACGGAGGTTTCGACACCGACTTCGAAAGGGTCGAAGACTGGCCGCTCGAAGGCGAGAATCCCGACGATTGGGATGTCTTCGCCTCGATTGGCGGAGACGACTGGACATGCAAGGCCTTCGACCCGGAGGTTCTGGATGTATTCACCGAAGCCAGGCAGACCACGGTCTACACCCACCCCGACCACGGCGGCCAAATTCAGCTCCTGGTCAGGCCACTGCACCCGGGTGAAGCCGACTGCTCCAACTAAAATGGCGTCAGAGCAAGAGGGCCGGGGAGCATTCGACCCGGCCCTCTTCTTGTGAGCACTTGAGCTTGTAACGTCGTCCCATGGAGAGAAGTGTCGAAGCAGACGTAGTCCAGGGCGGCCACTCATTGGATCCCAGTGGCGGGGTGGTGCCTCCGATCCAGCCTTCCACCACCTTCGCCCGCGACAACAACTACGAGCTGGCGAGCGGGTATGTGTACTCGAGAGAGGGTGCGCCGAACCAGAGGGCGGTGGAGGAAGCGGCCGCCCGGTTGGACAGTGGTGCCGACGCCAGGGTCTTCGCCTCAGGTCTGGCTGCGTTCAACGCCCTGGTCGAGACAGTCCCCAACGGAGGTGTTGTAGTGGCTCCGGAAGTCATGTATCACGGTGGCCAGTTGTGGCTTCGACGTCTCGACGAGTCCAAGCGGATCGACCTCACCCTCTTCGACCAATCGAGGCCGGGTGATATGAAAGAGGCGATCGAACGGACCAGCCCGGACTTGGTCTGGATCGAGACTCCGGTCAACCCGACATGGGACGTCATCGACATCCGCGCTGCGGCACAGGCCGCACATGGCGTCGGCAGCCTGCTTGCAGTGGATTCAACCGTGGCACCGCTCACCACCCGCCCGATCGAGCTCGGCGCCGACTACGCCTTCCACTCGGCCACGAAGTTCTACAACGGTCATGCCGACCTGCTCGGTGGGATTCTGGTGACCGCGACGAAGGACGAGCGGTGGGATGAGATCACCTGGATCAGGACCCACACCGGGGCGGTGATGGGGGCTTTCGAGGCATGGTTGCTGCTTCGGGGGATGAAGACCCTCTATCTCAGAGTCGACCGGGCATCCGCCAGCGCCATGGCCATTGCCCGTCACCTCGAAGAACATACCTCCATAGAGGCGGTGCTCTATCCCGGGCTCGAGTCGCATCCGGGACACGGAGTGGCGAAAGCCCAGATGGACCGCGGTTATGGAGCAATGCTGTCACTCCTGGTCAATGGCGGCTTCGACGCGGCACACCGGGTTGCCACTTCGACGGAGGTATTCATCCCGGCCACATCGCTCGGGGGTGTCGAGAGCCTGATCGAGCACCGCACCGTGCTCGAACCACCGGAGTCGGTTGTCCCGGACAACCTCCTCCGCCTATCGGTTGGAATCGAACCGGTCGACGAGCTGATTGCCGACCTCGAACAGGCCCTCGCCTGAACCCTTCTGTGTCGATTTCGAACACCACGGCGTGACGTCCATCGACACAGAAGAGTCGGGCTACTGAGCGTCTAGCCGGCGACCACCGGCACACCCTGCATCGCGGTGGAGATCGCCTCGGCTGGGTGGTCGTAGTCGACCAGTTCTCCGTTGAAGTAGGCCTGGTAGGAGGCCATGTCGAAGTGGCCGTGTCCGGAGAGGTTGAAGAGGATGACCTTCTCCTCACCTGACTCCTTGGCCTTGATCGCCTCGTTCATGGCCGAAGCCACCGCATGTGTCGGCTCAGGTCCGGGGATGATCCCTTCCACCCGGGCAAATTCGACGGCACGGGCAAACGTCTCGGTCTGGTGGAGGGATTCCGCCTCGACGATGCCTTCGTCGACCAAAAGCGAGACCAGCGGAGCCATCCCGTGGTAGCGAAGCCCGCCGGCATGGATCGGGTCGGGGATGAACCCGTGGCCGAGAGTGTGCATCTTCACCAGCGGAGTCATCCCTGCGGTGTCGCCGAAGTCGAACTGATAGCTCCCCTTGGTGAGCGATGGCGCCGCGGCCGGTTCTACGGCGCGGATCACCGGGTCCATCTTCCCGGCGAGTTTCTCCCGGACGAAGGGGAACGCCAGGCCGGCAAAGTTGGATCCTCCACCGGTGCACCCGATTACCACGTCGGGGGTCTCGTCGACCAGGGCCAACTGTTTGAGTGCCTCCTCGCCGATGACGGTCTGGTGCATGAGAACATGGTTGAGGACCGAACCCAGCGAATATTTCACGTCCTCGTTCGTCGCCGCCACCTCGACCGCCTCGGAAATGGCGATCCCGAGGCTGCCCGGAGTGTCCGGGTTGTCGGCGAGGATCTGTCGTCCGGCTGCCGTTCGATCAGACGGTGATGGGTAAATGGTGGCCCCGTAGGTCTCGATCATCGCCTTCCGGTAAGGCTTCTGGTCATACGAGGCGCGGACCATATATACCTCGCACTCCAAGCCGAAAAGGGCGCAGGCAAACGCAAGTGCCGAGCCCCACTGGCCGGCTCCCGTCTCCGTCGACAACTTTTTCACTCCTGCCTTGGCGTTGTAATACGCCTGGGCGACAGCAGTGTTCGGCTTGTGTGATCCGACCGGGCTAACCCCTTCGTACTTGTAGTAGATACGCGCGGGGCCGCCGATCATTTCTTCGAGGCCGTGGGCCCGGTACATCGGCGTCGGACGCCACTTGCGATACACCTCCCGAATCTCTTCGGGTATCTCGACGTAGCGTTCCTGAGAGACCTCTTGCAGAATCAGGTCCATGGGGAAGAGTGGAGCCAGGTCATCGGGCCCGACCGGCTCGTGTGTCCCCGGGTGCAGTACCGGAGGGGCAGGGACCGGGAGGTCGGGGACGATGTTGTACCAGTGCGTCGGAAGGTCCGACTCTGCGAGGGTGATCTTGGTAACCATGTGGAGAACCTACACACTCGAAAGATCGAACGTGCCCCTGAGCGCCGATCTCTCGGTCTGTAGGATGAATTTCGCAATGGTGCCCCATCGACACTTATCGCGTTTCGCGGCACTAAAGGACGCAGGGGAAGCAATTCTCGCCATATCGGATTTTGGGGCAGAATGTAGGACGGTTAACCCGGCGTGAGCACAGCGGGCGAAGTTCTCGTCGGGGTCGTGATCCTGGTCGGTTTGGCGGGGATCGTGCTTCCGATTCTCCCCGGTCTCGCCCTGGTTGTCGGTGCGGTGCTCATCTGGGCGCTAGTGGAAGCCTCTGCAGTTGCCTGGGTTGTCTTCGCCATCTGTTTCGGGCTCGGGGCGGTTGCGACAGTGATCAAGTATCTGATACCGGGTCGGAAACTCAAGGCTTCGGGAGTCGCTACCTCAACGATGCTGATCGCCCTGTTCGGCGCGGTAATCGGCTTCTTCGTCATCCCGGTCGTAGGCGCGCCGATCGGGTTCATGGCGGGGATCTATCTCATCCAATGGAGCCGGCTGGGCCGCGATGCAGCATGGCCGGCGACGTTGCGGACCGCGGGGGCAATCACCCTCTCCATCGGCATCGAACTTGTCGGGGGCCTGCTCATCCTCGGTGTCTGGCTGGTCGCCGCAATCTTCGCCTGACTGAGCCACCCGTTGCACAGTGCTCAGGGGTGCGGTTTTCGCACCCTCCTGCACAGTGCAAAAACGGTTTAGGCGTCCTCGCCTTTAGACGATGCCAT
>JBBDHT010000085.1:60404-61649 GCA_040880765.1 Acidimicrobiia bacterium
CCCTCCTGCACAGTGCAAAAACGGTTTAGGCGTCCTCGCCTTTAGACGATGCCATGTCGGCGATCTCCTGGACGATGTCCTCGTTGGCAAGGGTGGTCACATCTCCCAGTTGGCGATGTTCGGAGATGTCCTTGAGCAGCCGACGCATGATCTTGCCCGACCTGGTCTTGGGGAGGTCGTTGGTGAAGACGATCGACTTCGGCTTGCCAATCGGGCCAAGAGTCGCCGCAACGTGATCCCGGAGCTCGTTGAGCAAGTTCTCATCACCGGTAACCGACCCGCGCAGAGTGACGAAGGCCGCAATCGCCTGGCCGGTCAGGTCGTCTTTGCGTCCCACCACTGCCGCCTCGGCGACACTGGGATGGCTGACCAGGGCCGACTCAACCTCGGTGGTTGAGATATTGTGCCCGGAGACCAGCATGATGTCGTCGACCCGCCCCAGCAGCCAGTAATAGCCGTCGTCGTCGCGTTTGCATCCGTCACCGGGGAAATAGCGCCCAGGGAACCGGCTCCAGTAGGTGTCGACGTACCGGTCGTCGTCACCGTAGATGGTCCGTGCCATCGAGGGCCATGGTTGGGTGATGGTGAGGTAACCGCCGCCGCCCAATGGCACAGAATTGCCTTCTTCGTCGACCACATCGGCGGAGATCCCGGGGAAGGGGATTGTCGCCGAACCGGGTTTGGTGGCGACAACACCGGGCAACGGTGTGATCATGATCCCGCCGGTCTCGGTCTGCCACCAGGTGTCAACGATGGGGCACTTCTCCCGACCGACATTCAGGTGGTACCAGATCCACGCTTCGGGGTTGATTGGCTCGCCGACGGTGCCGAGCAAGCGCAGCGAGGAGAGATCGTGCTTATCGACGTGCTCATCGCCCCACTTCATGAAGGCACGGATCGCC
This sequence comes from Acidimicrobiia bacterium, assembly GCA_040880765.1. Taxonomy (GTDB): domain Bacteria; phylum Actinomycetota; class Acidimicrobiia; order Spongiisociales; family ZC4RG35; genus MA-ANB-1. The sequence goes on from JBBDHT010000085.1 coordinate 61,307, forward strand.
GTCGGGGCCGTGTAGAAGATGGTCACCCCGTAGTCGTCGACGATCTGCCAGAGACGGTCGAAGTCGGGGTAGTTGGGAGCACCCTCGTACATCACTCCGGTGGTCCGGTTGGCCAGCGGCCCGTAGACGATGTAGCTGTGGCCGGTGACCCAGCCGATGTCGGCGGCGCACCAATAGATGTCGCTGTCCGGCTTGATGTCGAAGACGTAGGAATGGGTGGTCATCACCCCGGTGAGGTAGCCGCCCTGGGTGTGGACAATCCCTTTCGGCTTTCCGGTGGTGCCCGACGTGTAGAGGATGTAGAGGGGGTCTTCGGCGTTCAGTGAAACCGGGTCACACTCCT
>JBBDHT010000086.1:0-1611 GCA_040880765.1 Acidimicrobiia bacterium
ATGAATAGGGTCTGGGCCCCCTCTGACAGGTCGATGAAGTCGGCTGCGCTGATGATCCCTTCCACCCGTTCGTAGAGGTCGTCCTCTTCCAGGTGCATCATGTCTGCCGACATCTTGCAGGCCCAGAGGTGGCCCCCAGCATCGGTGATCATCTCGAGGAACTCGGGGACCTCGGGGATGTCGATCCCTTCGATCTGCTTCTTCATCATGTGCGTCGCAAAGGAGGTCATCCCCGGCAGACCCATGAGCATCGGCGGCATGTGTGTCGCAGGGTTGCCCACAGGAGTGAACTTGAGATGGGCCATCGTCTCCTTGTTGATGATGTCGAATCCCCAGAAGGTGAAGAACAGATGGGTCTCGACACCCTCACCCAATGCGGCGTTCGCCAGGACCAAGCCCGGGTAGGCCATGTCCAGCGAGCCTTTGGAGCAGATGATGGCAAGCTTGCGGTCGGTTTCCTGTTCGTCGAACACCGGGATTGGTGCTTCGGCTGTCACTGTCATCTTGTTTACCTCGGTTTCGTGATCCGTCGTCAGACGCAGCCAACCGGCTTTGGCAGCCCGGCCACGTACGCCATCTTCTTTGCAGGCTTCTTCGGGAAGAGCTGGAACAGCTCCTTGGTGGGGATCCCTCCCACGGCGGTCACCCGCCGCAAGGTCGGGGTTTCGCCCACTTCCTTGTAATCATCCCGCAGGAATTTGATTGCTTTCCAGTGCGCCTCAGTGAGGTCGATGCCGATGTTGGCGGCGAGTTGTGCAGCCAGGTCCTCTGACCACTCGTCGTACTCCGTCATGAACCCTTCCGCGTCGACGTGCACCTCTTTGTCTGCGATCGTTGCAACAGTCATACCTTTACCTCCGTGTCTTCGTTTACGTCCTTGCCGGCCATCGACATCAAAGTCGGGACCGGAAGCTTCCGGCCCGGGAGCAGGGCGTTCCAGTACAGCCATTTGAAGCCCATCTTCCCGAGGTGGTTTATCGAGGTCTCTTCGAGCAGCGACATGGGACCTACCACCGGATAGGGGTATTTGCCCGGGAGTGGCTGCACCTCGTAGTTGAAGTCGATGAGCATCGCTTTGCCGTCGCCGGATTCCACAAAGCAATTGGTGTGACCGTCGAAGCGATGGGTCATCTCCTCGCCTCTCGCCAGTTGCATGAAGTTCTCGGTGAAGACCTCCACTGCGAAGTGCGCTGAGGAGCCCGCCTTGGAGGTGGGTAGGTCCGCAGCATCGCCGATGGCGAAGACATTCGGCCACTTCGGAGAGACAAAGGTCTCCTTGTCCACCGGAACGAAGTTGAGCTCGTTGCCCATCCCGCTCCGGGCGATGAATTCGGCGCCCATGTTGAGCGGCACCGTCACCAGGAGATCGAAGGGGATCTCCCTTTCGTCGTAGGAGATGAGGGCTTTCGACTCGTTGTCGACTCTTTCGATGTAGAAGTCGGGCTCCATCATGATTTGTCGATCGTCGAGCATCCCGCCGAGCCGTCCCGCCGCCACCGGTTTGGTGAATGCGCCGTCGAGAGGGGTCACATAGACGAGTTCGACTTTGTCCCGCATCCCTTTTTCCTTGAAGTAGGAGTCGGCGAGGAAGACGAACTCGAGGGGGGCCAC
>JBBDHT010000086.1:1711-10158 GCA_040880765.1 Acidimicrobiia bacterium
TCCCTTTTTCCTTGAAGTAGGAGTCGGCGAGGAAGACGAACTCGAGGGGGGCCACGGGGCATTTGATCGGCATCTCGGTGATGTGGACCACGAGGCGGCCACCCTCCCAGCCGTCCAGTCGTTCTGCCAGGGCGGTTGCCCCGTCGAGGGTATAGAAGTCAAATACGCTCTTGCGCCATTCCTCCCCCAGCATCCCGGGAGTCTGGTCCGGCCTGGCTGTCGCCCCGGTAGCTATTACGAGGTAGTCGTAGCCAAGCTCATCCCCGCCCTCGAGAACGACGACGTTGCGGCCCGGGTCGACCATTTCCACCGAAGCGCGGCGGAACTCGACGCCCGTCGGGAGATACTTCTCGATCGGCTTGACAATGTCTCCCGCGTCGTATTTGCCAAAAGGCACAAACAGATAGCCGGGCTGGTAGTGGTGATCCGTGGCTTCGTCGACGACCACGATCTCCCAGCCCTCTTCGGGTAGACGCGGGCGAAGCTTGTTGACGACGGTTGTCCCCGCCGTTCCCGATCCGAGCACTACGAGACGTTTCACAAAAACTCCTTAGAAGGTTCTGGATTCAGCATCGGCGCTCGTCGCGCCCCCGACCAGAGTCCGACTGCCGAAGACGTCGGGACTTAGGTCACCTTCTTGGATTCCGGATAGGGTGACAACACCACAACAGGAACCATCATCAGCAACCTCGAATTCTTGACCGACGATCCCCCGAACGCCGCCACACCGCTGGCCCTCCTCGACGGGAGGGACCTCGAGCCAGGCTCCATCTACCAGAGGAACAATTTCTCGCTTCCCAATTCCGCCCCCGACGAGGTCGAGGTCAGAACAGGGTCGCGGGGATTCTCGTTGAATCTCACCGAGTTGGGCCGGCTCCCCCGGGTCGAGATATCCATGGTGCTCGAGTGTGCCGGGAACGGAAGGGCGTTGATGGACCCGACGCCGGAGGGGATACCGTGGGGCCTGGGTGCTGTGTCACCGGTCCGGTTCAGCGGAGCCCGCCTCCTCGATGCGGTTGGCACGCTCCCGGAGACAACTGCCGAACTGGTCTTCACCGGCAGCGATCGCGGTGTTGTCGAGCCCGAGGGGAGAGTCAACTACCAGTTCTCCCTAACCCCGGACCTGTGGGAACGGGCGATCCTGGCGACACACCTTCAGGGTGATCCGCTGCATTACGACCACGGGGGGCCGATCCGCCTCGTCGTCCCCGGCCAGTATGCGATGAAATCCGTCAAGTGGCTCCGCGCCATCGACGCCGTCGACGCGCCTTTCACCGGGCACTTCGTCGACAAGTACCGGTACTTCGGAGATGCAGATGCTCCCGAAGGTGCGCCGGTCGGCGACATCCAGGTCAGGTCGCTGATTGCCACTCCCGCAGAAGGAGCGAACCTTGCGGCGGGGGTGGTAGACGTTCGGGGAATGGCGTGGAGCGCCAACTCCATCCGATCGGTCGAGGTCTCGACCGACGACGGCGAGTCCTGGGCTCCGGCCACCGTCCAGCCGTCCGAATCTGAATTCGGGCCGGTCATGTGGCAGACAGAGGTGGGGCTCGAGCCCGGCATCTACGTCATCGCAGCCCGTGCCACCGACTCCGACGGGGCCGTCCAGCCGGGCAAATCCCGATGGAACGGCAACGGCTACGCCAACAACGTGATCCACAGGGTGAGCGTCACGGTCAGTTGAAACGGAGGCCGGTCACGGCAAAAGGCCAGCGATCAACCCTGCGACCTGCTCCGCCCGCTCGTGGACCGCTTCGAACACATCGAAGGTCTGCAAACTTGCCCCGGACACGCTTTCAACGAGGCGGTCGATCGAATCCTCGGACACCGGTCCGTCCGTGCTCCAGACCACCACGGTAGGGGCGGTGATGTCGACAAGTCGCGAAGGCACCACCGCCGCCGCGGGGGTGCTGCGGAAGGCTTGCAGCGAGTGAGTGGTCCCGGCGATCTGTCCTGCCAGATCACGAACGCGACTCTGCTCCACAGACATACACCAGCCACCTTCCTCACAATAAGGGTGACGCGAAGGCTCGCTGAACGGGCCCGACACCTCGAAGGCGTAGGTGACCGCGGTTCCGAGCCAGGGCAGCCGCTCGAAGGCCTGGACCACGCCCGAATTGTGTCTGTACAGGTCGACGTCTATCAGCACGAGCCCTGCGGCCAGATCAGGCCGGGTAGCCGCGAGCTCCGCGGCGACTTCACCACCCAGACCGACTCCGACCAGGATCACGGGGCCATCGGACCGGGCTTCGATCACCGGCAGGAGCCTGTCTGCCATGCCGCTGACGGTGTGGACGGGGCCATCGAAAGGAAACCGTGTCGAAAAACCGAATCCGGGAAGGTCGACGGCAACGGTTCGCACATCACCGTCGAATGAGCTCACGAGTGATTCGAAGATCACTCCACCGGCGATATTCACATCGTGGAAGAGAAACACCGGTGTCTCACCGTTGCCACGGTCATCGACATGGAAGGTGCCGCGCTCGGTGACCTCGAACTCCAGGCCTTCGACGGCGTCGAGGCGAAGATCTTCGACAAGCGGGATCCGCTGGTTGGTGACTGCAGCCCAGAGGAAAACCCCGAACATCCCGAGCAGAACCACGAGAACAAACATTCGCGCAACGATGCGCGAGGGAGTGTCCTCTTTGGGGGGTGGCTCGAGGCCTCTCATTTGATCAATACCACGTGAAGATGTTTCGGTCCGTGAACGCCGAGGTTGAGGTGTTGTTCGATATCGCCCGTCCTACTCGGGCCAGTGACGATAACCAGGTTGGCCGTGCCTTCCACGGCATCGGGGTATGCCCTCGCCCAGTCGGCCAGGGAGCGGTAGATCGTCTCGACCCGAAGCAAGGCGACATGGATCAGAGGCAGGGCGCTGATCAGCCTGCTCCGGCCCGAATGGTGCCGCAACACGACACTCCCCGACTCTGCGAGCCCGGCGGAAGATCCGGTCACACCGAAATCGGCTCCTGCCACCGGAGTCCTCCCGAAGTGGTCGTCATCTTCGCCCCGGGATTTGATTCTGCTCCAGCCTTCGACCGACAACGCCGATGCCACCCCTGGAGCCGGCAGGTCGTCCCATGTGGTGTAGGTCTCGATATCGTGCCCGGCAGCCACTCCGGCGACCGCCCGGGGGACGCTGTGGCGGGGCATCGGGCCGTGGACCACGGTGTTGATCAGCTGGGCGCGATTCCGGAACAATTCGACCATGTCGCCTTCGTCTTCTGCCCGGGTATACGGGGCAACGAGCGGAGCAGGCGGAAGTTCGGCTTTGAGGACTCCGGCGGAGACCCGGGCGAGGAAGGCGTCACGATTCATTGCGCGCCTCGAACCAATCGGAGAAGCTCTCTTTGGCTGGTCGACGCATGTCCCGGTGCCTGGTCCAGCCCCGGCCCGGCCCCGGAATCCTCCGGATCCAGCCGCCGGAGGAGAGGAAGCCGGAAAGACGCCGGGCCCAGAGCCGGGCGCGGCGCCATCGAACCGGGTCGACGGCAGCGGTGCGGTAACGCCGCATTCCCTTCTCCAGCCAACCGGGAAGATGGCCTTCGTCGGCTGCCCGTTGCCGGAGCTTGAGCAGCATCGACGGGATCTGGATGCGGACCGGGCACACCTCCTCACACGCCCCGCAGAGCGTGGACGCGTACGGCAGCTCCCACCATGGGTTCATCCCGTGCAGCCCGGGCGTGACGATCGAACCGACCGGGCCGGAGTACACGGTCCCGTAGGCGTGGCCGCCAACCTCCCTGAAGACAGGACAGACGTTGAGACAGGCTCCGCACCTGATGCAGGCGAGGATTTCGGCGATGTCGCTGCCCAGGATGTCGCTGCGGCCGTTGTCGATGATCACGACATGGACCTGTTCGGGCCCGTCGGGGTCTTCATCGCGGCGGGGCCCGGTAACAACATTGGTGTAAGCCGAAAGCCGCTGGCCGGTGGCCGAACGGGCCAGGACCTCCAGGGTGTCGGCGGCCTCATCCCACGAAGACACGATCCTCTCCATCCCCATCAGGGCGATATGGACCCGTGGTGCTGTTGTGCACAGCCGCCCGTTTCCCTCGTTGGTCACCGTGACGATCGACCCGGTCTCGGCGATTGCCAGGTTGACGCCACTGATGCCCGCGTCGGCAGCGAGGAACGACTCCCGGAGATGGCGTCTCGCTATCGAATTGAGCTCGGTGGGGTCGGAGGTCTCCGGGACTCCCAGTTTTTCCGCGAACAGCCTGCCGATGTCGTAGCGGGTCATGTGCAAGACCGGGGCGATGATGTGGCTCGGCTCGTCACCTGCGAGTTGGACGATGAATTCGCCGAGGTCGGTCTCTACCACCGAGAAACCCCGTTCCAGAAGGTAAGGATTCAACTCGATCTCCTCGGAGACCATCGACTTCGCCTTGACCACCCGCCTCGAGCCCGTTTCGCGCAGGATCGAGGCAACGATGCGGTTGGCCTCCTCGGCGTCGGCTGCAAAGTGGACAACACCCCCGGCCGCAGTGAGCTGGTCGGCGAACTGGGAGATCAGCCTGTCGAGATTGTTCAGTGCACGGAGACGGATCGCCCGGACCCGGTCCCGGGTGGCGTCCATGTCGTCGTACTCCGCCGCCGCCGCCTGCCGCATCAGGTCGAGGCGCCTCACCCCGTTGTTGACGGCAGCCGACTCCGGCGTGTCGATCAGGTTGCGCGCCCGACCGAGAAAGGTGACCGGCTGAGAACTCATGCGCTCCCGAAGTGGCCCTCGAAGAGGTCCATCACATAACGCCAGGCGGTCTCGAAGTATTCGAAAGTGGCCTGCCAGTCTGAATCTGACCGGGCGAGCCCCGACTCGGGCCAGCCGTAGTGGTCCAGGGTCACCGTGGACCCGTCAGGCCCGTCTTCGAAGAAGAGGACGACCCAGGTCTGCATCGGACGCGTTTTCAGATTCGGTGGGGCATTCCACGTGAACGAGAGCATCCGCCCCGGGAGGAAGCTCAACACCCGGCACCAATCCCCTCCTTTGTCGCCGGGGGCGGCCTCGGGGTTGAAAAAGATCTCGTAGTGGCCGCCGGGCCGGAGGTCGATCCGCGTATTCGGGGTCCACCATTTCGTTACCCCTTGTGAGGTCGCCCACAGTTCCCAGGCCTCCTGTGCGGAGACCGGCACCTGGACGCTGTATTCGATCCGGTTCGTTGAGATGTCGGCCGATTCGGCGTAGGTCAGCGGCGCGGCAAAGTGGGGGTTCCGGATCAGGCCGAACTCGTTACCGAACGGGTCGATGAAAGTCCCGACCACGATCCCGTCGCCTGTGTCCTTGAGCTCCATGCCTTCTGACGCTCCCAGTTGCAGGGCCCGCTCCAGGAAACACTGGGGATCTTCGGTTCCCCAGAGGAACAATGCTCCGTCGCTCGATGCGGTACCCGGCATCAGGCCGAACTCGTAACCGGCGACTTCGAAGCCGACGTAATACGGCTCGTCGAAGTACGCCTCGACGCCGAGGAACTCCGTATACCAGTCGCGGGCTGCCTCCAGGTCCTCGACCCGGAACTGCGCCGTTCTCAATCCTCTAAGTGAAATCTTCGCCTCCTATCAGCTCGATAAAATGTCGAACGGAGATATCGCTGTTTCGACGTCGCAATCCGCCCTCCATGTGAAGCAGACAGGAGATGTCCCCGGCGACCAGCACCGTTGCCCCGGACTCCTCGACCCGGTCGAGCTTGGTCCGCATGATCGCAGCTGAGACCTCAGGCATCTCGACCGAGAAGAGGCCGCCGAACCCACAACACTCGTCGGCGCCTTCGATCGGCACGACTGTGGCTCCGGCGACCGAGGAGACGAGTTGGTCGACTTCGTCCTTGAGGCCGAGGGAGCGGAGCCCGTGACAGGATTGGTGGATTCCCACTGTGCAGCCGTCGCACACCGAATCGAACCCGGTGAGTTCACGGTCGGCCACGAGATAGGACGACAACTCCCGGGCCCGGTCGGCCACCCTGGTCGCCTTCTCCTCGTATTCGGTGCCGGCGAGGATCTCCGGGTAGTGCTTGATCACCATCGCCGCACACGATCCGGAGGGGATCACGATCGGGCCTTCGGTGTCGTCGAAGAGGTCGAGGGTGTATTTGGCCATTTCCCTGGCGTCCTCGACGAGGCCGACATTGAAAGCCGGCTGGCCACAACAGGTCTGGCCTTCGGGAAACCCGACGGTGCATCCGGCGCTTTCCAGGACACGCACGGTTGCTCTCCCCACCTCAGGGGCAATCTCATTCACCAAACATGTCACCATCAGCTGGACCGTATCGTCGGCCATGACCCAACGATACGACCAAAACCCGCGTTCCTAAGGCGCGACGTCTCATATTTGAGAGCTGGGGCGTACAGAAGCAGGTATGTTGGTGCTCGATGAGTGACACCAGGACACCGTTTCTCCAGGGAGCTCTCGACTGGATCTACAACAGCGATCCCCCCGCAACCTGTCCCGAATGCGGCTACCGCTGGGACATTCCCTATGCCGACGCCTGCGAATTGATCCGATCGAGCCCTGACAGGTTCGAAGAGGCTCTCGTCGGCAAGGACGGAATGGTCCCACAGGACGACAACTCGTGGAATGCGACGGCATACCTGTGGCACCTCACCGACCTGGCCAGGAGTTGGTCGGAGCGATGGCACCAAATCGAGGCCGACCCAGGGTCCCGGCTGGTGGGGTGGGATCCCGACGAGTTGGCCGAAGTCCGCGGTTACCGCTCCCTGCCCACGACACCCGGACTCTGGGCGTTGCGGGAAGCGGTCGAGGATCTGATGGAATCGACCGAAGCCGTCGGCCGAGCGGCACAGTTCATCCACGGAGACTGGTCCGAGGGCAACGTGAGCGACGCCATGGTCTGGTTGGGCCACGAATTCCATCACCACGAGCAAGACGTCAGGCAGCGAGCAGTCTAAACCTGGTCGCGTAGGCGCCAAACCCGCGTTCCTAAGGCTTGCGGTATCAAATGTGATAGCTGGGGCATCGAGAAACGGGTAAACCGGATTGGCAGCTGATGCGTGTTATCCCTGTGAGCACAAAAGTCCAGGGACAAAGGAGACCGGCCATCGCCCGGCGCAACCATGAAGACCCGCCGCCATCGTTCGACGCCTTCTACCGAAAGGAATACGCGGGAATGGTTGCCATTGCGCGCGCCCTGGTTGCGGAGCGATCTCAGGCCGAAGATCTCGTACAGGAATCGTTTATCTCGGCCCACCGCCATTGGGGCAAGGTCGGCACCTACGACCAACCACGCCTCTGGGTGCGGCGGGTGCTGATCAACCGGGCGACGTCACTCCGCCGTCGTCTCGGTTCGGAGTGGCGGGCGATGACCAGGCTCAAAACTGAACCTCTCACGAGAGTGGTCTCCGACCTCTCGCCTCCCACCGTCGAAGTGTGGGAGAAAGTGAGGAGGCTCCCGGCACGCCAACAACAGGTCGTCGTCCTCCACTACGTCAGCGACCTGAGCGTCGCCGAGATCGGCGAGACCCTCGGGTTGTCACCCGGAACCGTCAAGGCTCATCTCCACCGTGCCCGTCAGCAACTAAAGACCACCCTTTCCGCATGGGAGGAGAACTGAAGATGGACCTCGAGAAAAGACTCCAATCAGCCGCCAACGAGCTCAATCAGTCGGCGCGTAACTCATCTCCGCCACCGCTACGCCCGGCGAGCGAGATGATGCGGCCGTGGATGGCATTTGCCGCTGCTTTTGCTGTAGTCCTGGCAGTATTCGGCATCCCGTTCGTGCTGACCAACTTCGACGGTGGAGGTTCATCTGACAGTCCGCCTCTGGTCGGAGCTGGATCGACCAGCACCACCGAATGTGCGGTCGCCTCGACCACGACTGCGGTCGATGCCTGGTCAGGCGATATTCATGTCATCGCCTTTCTCAATGATGAGAACTCCACGGGCGTGCCCCCGGGTGCCCACGATGAGCTTGTCACCGAAGTGGAATCATGGGATGAGGTCGCGTCTGTGTCGTACTTCGACAAGAACGACGCGTGGCTCGAATACCAACAGGCGTTCGAAGGCGATGAAGAGCTGCTGGATATCGACCCCACCATCCTCCCGGCCACGATCCGAATCGAACTCACCGACGTCGTGCACCAGGGCGAAGTACAGAGCCGCCTCGAGCAGCGCACCCCGGTGGTTCGGGAGATACAGACCGCTCCAACCAACGACGACATCGACGCACTCGAAGAGCCGTCCATTGCTACCACCAGCTGCATCGAGCCCGGAGTCACCACGACCACCGTGGTCGAGACCACCACTTCCGGGACGACGTGTGATGCGGGGGAGTTGGTTCCCCCAACGACGGTGGCGAACGGCGACCCGTCGTACGACCTGACCGAGCCGGTCGCGGAGAAGCTGACTGCGATGGCCGCGGCAGCAGGGGCTTGCGACGCGGCCGCGCTGGCCTCTCTGGCGGCGGACGACATCACCACCACCTTCGGTCCAGGAA
>JBBDHT010000087.1:0-10122 GCA_040880765.1 Acidimicrobiia bacterium
GAGTAACCCTTGACCAGTGGAAGCAGCAGGTCGTTGCGGCGCTCCCAGGTGTCGTCTTCGGGGTGGAGCTTGGCCTGGTCCTGGACCCACGCCGTGTAGCTGACGAGGGCTCGGAGACCTTCGGCATATGCCTTCTGGGCCATAAGAGACCGTCGCACATCGGGGTGTTTGATGATCGGAACCCGTGGCGCTGTCTTGTCGCTGGCCTCGGTGAGGTCGGCGCCCTGGACGCGCTGCTGGGCGTATTCGAGAGCGTTGAGGTAACCGGTGCTGAGCGTTCCCATCGCCTTGGTCCCCACCATCATCCGGGCGTGTTCGATGACCCGGAACATCTGGCGGATCCCCTGGTGGTTGTCGCCGACGAGATAACCGACAGCAGGCTTGTCCATGCCGAAAGTCAGCTCACAGGTGGTCGAGCCCTTGATCCCCATCTTCTTCTCGATGTTGGTGGCGAACACTCCGTTGCGCTCACCGAGGGTTCCGTCTTCGTTGACCAAGAACTTGGGCACCACAAAAAGGGAGAGCCCCTTGGTGCCCGGGCCCGCACCCTCGGGGCGTGCCAGAACCAGGTGGATTATGTTCTCGGTGACATCGTGCTCACCGCTGGTGATGAACCGCTTCACACCTTCGATGTGCCAGGTTCCATCTCCCATGTCGGTCGCTTTCGTTGTGCCCGCCCCGACGTCGGAGCCTGCGTCCGGCTCGGTGAGGACCATCGTCCCGCCCCAGCCCTTGTCGATCCACAGCTTGGCAAACTCCTTCTGCTCCTCGGTCCCCTCCTCGAAGAGAACCCGGGCGAACAGCGAGCCGCCGCTGTAGAACTGAGCGGTGGTGTTGGCGGCGAGCAGCATCTCCTGGGCGGCCCAGAACAAGGTGTTGGGCACAGGGAATCCGCCGAGTTCCTCGGGAAGCGAGAACCGGGCCCAGCCCCCCTCTTTGAACGCGGCGACGCTTGCTTTCACCGACTCGGGGATCTCGACCTCGCCGTCGACCAGCTCGAGGGGGATCCGGTCCTGATCGATGTAGGAGGCGGCAAAGTCCTCGCGGGCGAGCCGCTCGACCTCGGCCAGCGTGTCGGTGGCAGTGTCCCTGTCGAGGTCGGGCCAGGGCCCGCTGCCTATGTAATCCTGGATCCGGTGCACTTCGAAAAGGTTGAACTCGGCGTCGCGGAGATTCGACTTGTAGTGGCTCATCGCTTCCCTCTTAGATTCATGACTCCATACTATTTGAGTATCTACTCTAATTTGAGTGTGCGCTCAAAGAAAATCAGATTACTCTCAAACCGATGCGCTACAAGGCCGGCCTGGAGACAAGAGACAGGATCCTCGAATCGACCCGGGCCCAGATCGCACAACTCGGGCTGGAGGGGACGACGATCAAGACGATCTGCGAAGACGCCGGCGTGCTTCCAGGGAGTTTCTACAACCTCTTCGACTCGAAGGAACAGGCGATACTCACCGCGGTCAGGGTTGCCATCGACGCGGTGGACCCCGACCCCGACCACGCCGGAACCGACACTCTCGACGACCTCATCAACGCATACATCCGCTTTGTAAACGAGCAAGGCGACCTGGCCCGGGTCTACATCCGCATCGCGGTTGCCGCCGGCAGATCGAGCCCGGAGCTGAGGGGGCGGGTCCTCCGTCACCACGAGGGGCGGGTGAAGAGATTCTCCGATGCCCTTCTCCGGGAGCGTCCCGACCTCGGCCAGGAGGAGGCGGACAATCGTGCCGAGGCGCTCGTCTCAGCCCTCAACGGGGTGACGCTGCACCGGACCATCGACACCGAGTTCGACGTTGGCCACTTCGCCCGCATCCTGAAGCGGGTCGCCACTGCCTGATTTGGGCGGCAAGTAAGGTCAGCTCATGCAGTTCGCCATCCAGGTCCGCAACGAATACGACTACGTCCTCCGTTCGGCGCGGTGGGCCGAAGAAAACGGTCTCACCGCCATCGCGCTCCCCGATCACTACATGCTCCGGGGATCCGATCCCGACCTGCCCGGCTACGACCACCTGACTCACATCGCCGCGCTGGCGCGAGACACCATCAACCTCGAACTGGTCTGTCTGGTCGCACCGGTCACCTTCCGCCATCCGGCAGTCCTCTACAAGATGGGGGTCACCATCGACGAGTTGTCGGGGGGCCGCTTCACGTTGGGCGTGGGCACCGGCTGGCTCGAAGAGGAGTTCACCATGTACGGGCTGCCCTACCCCGAGAGGGCGGAACGCTTCGAGATGCTCGAAGAGGCAATGGAGTACCTGCGAGCGGCGATCACCCCTGGCGCCCACGGATTCGAGGGCAAGCACTTCCAGTTGGCCGAGTTCGACCCTCACCCCCACCCGGAAAACTTCCGGCTCCTCATCGGAGGTGGAGGAAAGGTGAAGACCCCCCGAATCGCAGGACGGTTCGCCGACGAGTTCAACATCTACGCCTGTCTCCCCGATCTCTACAAGGAGAAGGCGGATACTGCCCGACACCATGCCACTGAGGCGGGCCGGGACCCGGAGTCGATCCTGTTCTCAACGGCCAGTCCGGCCCTGGCCGCCAAGAAGGAGTCCGATTACCGCAAGCTGCTCGATAAGTTTGCCGAGCTGACCGGACAGAGCACCGAGCACATCGAAGAGGTGTACGCCGAGAGGGGCTACCCCCACGGGAGCGGCTCACGGCCGGCTGAGATGCTTGCCGCCCTCGAGGAAGCGGGCTGTCAGCGCTTCTACGCCCAGGCGTTTGTTGCCGACATCGACATGTACGGCACAATCTTCGACGCCTATCGCGGCTGACCTCCGCCCCGCCTCACAGGGCTGGCAGATCCCGGTTAGGTTTGGAACACAAAGTCAGGAGAAGATTTGAAGTACTCATTGATGACCGAGCCGCACATGGGCGGGACCTACGACCAGCAACTGGAAGCGGCGAAATGGGCCGAGGCGTCCGGATTGGTCTCCTTCGCCCGGTGTGACCACTACCTCTCGAACCGCGATCCGGTTCCCGACGCCACCGACGCCTTTGCGGTACTCGCCGGTTTGGCCCGCGAGACAACCTCGATCCGGCTCTGCGTTCTGGTTTCACCGATCACGTTCCGGCACCCAGCCGTCATCGCCAAGAACGCGGCGACGATCGATCAGATGTCCGGTGGCCGATTCGACCTCGGCGTGGGCACCGGATGGATGGACCACGAACATCAGGCCCTGGGAATCCCCTTTCCTGACTCGTCGGAGAGATGGGACCGCTTCGAGGAGGCTCTGAAATATCTCCAGGCCGCATTCGGTGAGGGCCGCGCCACCTACAGCGGGCAGTATTACTCGGTCGATGCCGAGGTGAAGCCGAAGCCGACCGGTCTCCGGGTGGTTCTCGGGGGCTCGGGCAAACAGCGCACCCCCACTCTCGCCGGTCGGGCCGCAGACGAATACAACTTCTTCACCTGCCCGCCCGACGAAGCGAAGGCCAAGATCGAGGTGATGCGGGAGGCAGCCGGGGATCGCCCGGTGGAGGCGACTGTCATGGGACCCGTTCTGGTCGGGCGCACCGAAAGCGAATACCGGGAGCGTCTCGGAGCTTTCGCCTCGGCGCGCGATGTCACCTCTGACGAGTTGGAGAAACGGTGGACCGACGCCGGCTTGATCGTGGGCACACCGGAACGGGTCGCCGAGCAGATCGCCGCCCTCGAAGAGGCGGGAGTGGAGCGAATGTACGTCCAGTGGATCGACTTCGAAAACCTCGAAGGGATGAAACAGAGTTTCGAGGCATTGGCAGGATGACAACCGGGCTGCACCAGACCAACCGGCGCGTCGTCGATGCCGCCGCCACCGCCGGTGTCGAAATCGACGTCCGCAGGTTCCCGGAAGGCACCAAAACGTCGGCTGAAGCCGCCGCAGCCGCCGGATGCCCCCTGTCGGCGATCGCCAAATCGCTGGTCTTCGTCGTCGAAAGCGCCGAAAGCGATGAACCCGTGATCGCAGTGCTCTCCGGCGATCACCGTCTCGACACCAAGAAGCTGGCTGCGGCGGCCGGCGGGACGAAGTCGAGACGCGCCGAACTCGACGAGGCGAGGTCGGCAACCGGGTATGCCCCCGGTGGGACAGCCGTATTCGGCCTGGCCAACCCGCTCCGGATCTTCGCCGACACCGGTCTCCGCCGCAACGACCCGATCTGGTCGGCGGCCGGCACACCGGATGCCATCTTCCCGATCGCCCTCGCCGACTTCGAACGAGCAGTAAAACCAATCTGGGCATACCTGGCCCAGGATTGAGGATGGGAGAAATCCCAACTGCATTTTCACTACGGTGATGGTGCAAATAGCATGAGAGCGTGAGCGAAAACATCCCCCTCCTCGAAATCAAGAATCTTCACGTCAGCGCTGGCGGCACTCAGATCCTCAAAGGTGTCGATCTCGTCGTCAACCCGGGTGAGGTCCAGGCCCTGATGGGACCCAACGGCTCCGGAAAATCGAGCCTTGCCGCAACCCTGATGGGTCATCCCAGCTTCGAGATCACCGAAGGGACGATCCTCTACAAAGGCGAGGACATAACCAGGATGAGCGCAACCAACCGGGGAAAACTCGGGATGTTCCTCGCCTTCCAGCACCCCGAGGAGATACCGGGCGTCTCGGTGATCCAGTTCCTCCGCCAGGCGCTGTCCAACCGCACCGGGACCAACCTCACCGTGATGGAGTTGAGGCTGAAAGTCACCGACGCGATGAAGGAGCTGGGGATGGAGTCGTCTTTCGCCGACCGCTACCTCAATGAGGGATTTTCCGGCGGGGAGAGGAAACGCAACGAGGTGCTGCAGATGGCGGTCCTCGAGCCCGAAATGGCGATTCTCGACGAAACCGACTCCGGCCTCGACATCGACGCCCTCCGCACTGTCGCCGAAGGAGTCAACAAGCTCACCGGGCCCGAACGGGGCTTTCTGATCATCACCCACTACCAGCGGCTACTCGACTACGTGACGCCGGACGTCGTGCACATCTTCATGAACGGGCGGGTAATCGAAAGCGGTGGCCCCGACCTCGCCAAGAAACTCGAAGAAGAGGGATACGATTCGTTCAGAACGACGTTGACCCAGACGTGATCGACCTATCCCACCTGAAAGCAGACTTTCCCGTTCTCGAGAACGGGGTTCACTTCCTCGATTCGGGTGCGTCGTCACAGAAACCGATCCCCGTGCTCGAGGCGATGAATCACTTCGCCCGGACCTCGTATGCAAATGTTCACCGCGGGGCGTATAAGCTGTCGATAGCTTCCACTGAAGCCTACGAGGCAGCCCGGGCCCGGGTGGCGGAGTTCATCGGCTCCCCCGACCCCTCCCAGGTGATCTTCACCCGGGGCACGACCACCGGCCTGAACATGGTCGCATCGGGGTGGGGCATGGAGCACCTCGCCGAAGGTGACCGGATCATCGCCACCGAGATGGAGCACCATTCCAATCTGGTGCCCTGGCAGATGGTGGCCAAGCGCACCGGCGCAAGACTCGACCACATCCCGATGACCGACGACTTCCGGCTCGACCTGGAGGCGTTCGAATCGATGTTGGGGCCCGATGTCAAGATCGTGACTCTGACCGGGATGTCCAACGTGCTGGGGACGATCCCTCCTGTCCGCAAATTCGCCGACCTCGCCCACGCCGCAGGGGCACGGGTGGTCGTCGATGCTGCCCAGCTGGTCCCGCACGCACCGGTGAATGTCGAAGAGATGGGTGCCGACTTCGTTGCGTTCTCCGGTCACAAGATGCTGGGCCCGACCGGTATCGGAATCCTCTGGGGAAAGATGGACGCTCTCGAAGAGATGGAGCCGTTCGAGGGAGGCGGAGAGATGATCTCCGATGTCACCCTCCACGACGCGACGTGGGCACCAATCCCGACCCGATTCGAAGCGGGCACCCCGCCCATCATCGAAGCTGTGGGGCTGCATGCAGCCGTCGACTACCTCGATGCCATTGGCATGGACCAGGTGTTCGCACACGACCGGGAGTTGACGGCAATCGCCCTCGACCGACTTGGCGACCTGCCCGGCCTGACCGTCCAGGGCCCATCCGACCTCGAGGACCGCGGTGGAGTGGTCTCGATGGTCATGGACGGGGTGCACGCCCACGATCTGGCCACCATCCTCGACGAGGGTGGCGTCTCGGTGAGGGCCGGCCACCATTGCGCCAAGCCGCTGATGCGCAGGATGGGTGTGGCTGCGACGGCACGAGCCAGCTTCTACGTCTACAACGACGAGTCCGACATCGACGCTCTCGTCATCGGATTACGCACCGCCCGCGATCTGTTTGGAATGTGAGATGGCTCTTCAAGACCTGTACCGCGAAGTAATCCTCGACCACTACAAGAACCCGAGAAACCGGGGTCGCCTCGAAAAGGTCGACGCTTCGGCTGAAGGGGTGAACCCGATGTGCGGCGATGAGATAACCATCGAGCTCACCATTGAGGGAGACAAGGTTGTCGATGTGGCAGTCGATGGACATGGTTGCTCGATAAGCCAGTCGTCAGCGTCGATGATGACCGATGCGATAAAGGGAAAGACCCGTGCCGAGATCGACGAGATCTCCTCGAAGTTCCGGGCGATGATGTCACTGGACGAAGGTGCCGAACTCGAACTCGACCCGGAGCGCCCCGGCGCGGTCCTCGGCGACATCGAGTCCCTCCAGGGTGTCCGCCAGTACCCGGTGAGGATCAAATGCGCCAGCCTCGGCTGGACCACCCTGATGGAAGCTCTCAAGGGCGGCAAGGACCAGACGATCTCGATCTAGCCGCTAAAAACCCTTCTGTGAACGTCTCGACACACTCTGTGTCGGTAAACACTCACAAAACGGTCTGAGACGCCGAACCCGAACCCTTCTGTGAACGTCTCGGCACACTCTGTGTCGGTAAACACTCACAGAACGGTTTTGGGGAGGCGGCTCAGTCGAAGTCGGTCAGGACCTCTTCGAGACGCTCTCCCACCGAACTGAGGCGGGTGCGGCAGAGTTCCAGCAGCTCCGAGGCGCGTTGGACGTCCTCGAGGAGGCGGTCGACGTCGACGTCCTCCTGGCGGAGCCGGGCGTGAATCGCCCGCAACTCCTCCAGGGCTTCTCTGTAGGTGAGCTCTATCTCACTCATCTCTGCCCTCCACTGTCATCCACACCTTCCCGTCGAACATCTGCACCCGCACCCGTTCACCTGCAGACAACGAACCTGCCTCCCGCACCGCTGAGCCGTCGGGCCGGGTCACCACCGCAAAGCCTCTCCGCAACGTCGGTTCGAGGCCCATGGTCGCAATCAGGCTTCCGTAGGACTCGACGAGGGCGGACTGCTGTCTCAAACCCTCCCTTGCCCGCTCGGCCACACCCACGGCGAGATGCGTCAGCTGATCCTGCTGGCGTTTCAGCACCTCGCGGGACCCGGACAGCTGGGCGGCGAGGTGGTTCAGATTGGCGGCGGTTCTGGCCACCGAGTTGAGCGACTCATCGCGGATCGCGTCCCGGGCGGTGTCGATGCGCCGTGCATATTCGGCGACTCTCGCCACCAGCCAGCCGGCGGCCGCGGTCGGGGTCTTCTCCGCTACTGCAGCAACCTCATCGGCAATGCTGCGATCGGTCTCATGGCCGATCCCGGTGACGACCGGCACCGGCATCCCAGCAATCCGTCTCCCAAGCTCTTCGCTGTCGAATGCGGCGAGATCGAGTTTGGACCCACCTCCCCGCACGATCGTGACCACGTCAACAGGCTCGCGGCTTAGCCGGTCGAGACCCCTCACCACCTGCTCGGCTGACGTCTCTCCCTGCATCGCCGCCTCCACCGTCGAAACTCTGAACCTGTAGCCCGGGCTCTTCAGATGGTTGAGGAAGTCTGCGTGGGCGGCAGAGCCTCTGCTGGTGACAAGGCCAACCTTGAGCGGCACCAGCGGCAACGGGAGCTGTGCGTTGAGATCGAGCAGCCCGTCTGTCTTGAGGCGTCTCAATACTTCGGCTCTGTCGACGGCGAGACGGCCGGCTATGAACTCGGGATCGACGCGAAGCAAACTCAGCTGAACCAGCGAAGACCCCCGCCGCAAAGCGACAGTCGCCTCGAGCCTGACTTCGATGCCCGCCCGCAGCGAGCCCACCCCGACGGTGTCGAGGTCGCGGTCGATGTCGGCCATGACCCGGCCCCGGGCCGCCACCTCCACCGAGTTCTCCGGCTGATCGGGGTCGACCAGTTTGAAGAAACCCGCTCCCCTGTTGGTCCGTTTGAAGCCCGAGATCTCCCCCCTGACCCAGATCGGCCCGGGGAAAGCGGCGATAACTGCGGTCTCCATCCCCGAGAGGAGTTGGACAACGCTGAGAGTCTCAGTCATCCCGCCGGCTCCGGACCGAGGTCATTCGGCAATGCCGCCCTCGGTCATCGACTTGATGTCCAGCGCTGTGTCGACTTCCTCGGCGGACATCAGGCCGGCCTCGATCACAAGATCGCGCACCGAGCGCCCTGAGGCCACTGCCTCCTTGGCAATCTTGGCCCCATTGTCGTAGCCGATGTGAGGGTTGAGGGCAGTGACGATGATGGCGTTACGCTCGACGAGCTCCCTGGCCCTTTCGGTGTTCGCCTCGATGCCTCTCACGCAGGCAACCGCAAAGGTCTCCGACGCCGCAGTCAGTAGCCGTACCGATTCGAGAAGGTTGTGGGCGATCATCGGCATCATCACATTCAGCTCGAAATTGCCGTTGGCGCCACCCCATGTGATTGCGGTGTCGTTGCCAACCACATGCGCGGTCACCTGCATCATCATCTCCGACATCACCGGGTTGACCTTCCCCGGCATGATCGAAGAACCGGGTTGGAGTGCAGGAATCTTGATCTCGGAAATACCGGAGGTCGGCCCGGATCCAAGGAACCGGATGTCGTTGGCGATCTTGAAAAGTGAAATCGCGACCGTCTTGAGGGCCCCCGAGGCCATCACCGTGGCGTCTTTCGAGCCCTGCGCCTCGAAATGGTCGGCGGCCTCGCGGAACTGGAATCCGGTCCGTTCAGTCACAAGCTCGATGACCCCGGCGGCAAACCCTTCCGGGGCGTTGATACCGGTCCCTACCGCCGTTCCCCCCAGCGCCAATTCTTCGAGGTCGGGAAGCACCATGGTCACCCGCTCCACGCCCTTGCGCACCTGGGTTGCCCAACCGCCGAATTCCTGGCCAAGCGTCACGGGAGTGGCATCCATCAGATGGGTCCTCCCCGACTTGACCACGTCGGAGAACTCGACCGACTTCTCGACAAGCTCGTCGGCGAGAAGCTTGAGAGCGGGAAGCAACTCCTCGCGGAGCGACGCGGTGGCTGCGATGTGGATGGCAGTGGGGATCACGTCGTTTGATGACTGGCCGTAGTTGACGTGGTCGTTGGGGTGGACGTCGCTCCCGAGTATCTCGCCCGCCCGGGCCGCGATCACTTCGTTCGCATTGGTGTTGGTGGATGTGCCCGACCCGGTCTGGAAGATGTCGAGAGGAAACTGCCCGTCGTGTTTGCCGTCCATCACCTCATCGGCGGCCTGCCTGATGGCCTCCGCCATCGCCAGGTCGAGAAAGCCCATGTTCCCCGAGACTGTGGCGGCAGATCCTTTCAGCAGCCCGATCGCCCAGATGAACTGCCTGTCGAACCGGATGCCGGAGATGGGAAAGTTGTCGACGGCCCGCTGGGTGGACGCCCCGTACAGGGCATCTTTCGGAACATTGACCTCACCCATCGAGTCCCGCTCGGTGCGATACTCCACTGCTTCTCCAATCTTGTCTATGAGGT
This sequence comes from Acidimicrobiia bacterium, assembly GCA_040880765.1. GTDB lineage: Bacteria > Actinomycetota > Acidimicrobiia > Spongiisociales > ZC4RG35 > MA-ANB-1. The sequence continues at coordinate 9,737 of JBBDHT010000087.1, forward strand.
GAGGCTATCGCACTTGGCGACGCCCCTCTAGCCGGGGTGCTGAAGAATGGGGGTTCGGGGCCCCGGCGGGATCAGATCCTTGGTGCTCAACGAACTCAACCACGCCAACTGTCTATCCGGAGTGCCACGCATCCCCACACTCTCAGCCACCGCTCGCGAACGCGAACACCAAACAAGACAGTTTCAGCACCCCTGTTAGCTGCTGCTGTCTGGAAAGCCGGCATTGGTGCGCAGATGCCGGATTTCGTCACCGACCCGCTGACCCATGTCCCAGCCTCCGGGCAACGGTGGTTCAGCAACCGGGACGTAACAACGCCTTCGTGTCTCAGGCTTAGAGCAGGTGGACTCCCAGCAGAGCGATCCAAACCCAATAGGCAACGATCAGG
>JBBDHT010000088.1:0-10059 GCA_040880765.1 Acidimicrobiia bacterium
GCTCTCAAGTTCTACTCCTCGGTGCGTCTCGACATCCGGCGCATCGAGACCCTCAAAGAGGGGACAGGCGAGGGGATCGGCAACCGGGTGCGGGTCAAAGTGGCCAAGAACAAGATGGCGCCACCGTTTCGGAAGGCAGAGTTCGACATCATGTTCGGGGAGGGAATCTCCCGGGAGGGCAGCCTTCTCGACATCGCCGTGGATGAAGGAGTCGCTCGCAAGAGCGGTGCCTGGTTCACTTTCGACGACGACCAGTTGGGACAGGGTCGGGAGAACGCAAAGCGGTTCCTCAAGGAGAACCCGGAGATTGCCATGCAGCTCCAGGACAAGGTCTATCAGGCGGTCGGCCTGATCGAGCCGCCGGAAGCTGCAGCAGAGGCCGAAGAAGAGCCCGTGGCCGCAGAAGAAACAGCCGAAGAGTAGACCACGAGCCGTCAGCAGCCGTCGCGGAGATAGAACCCCGCGACGGCGGTTGGCTGGTAGATACCGGGGGGAGTGATGCCCGCATTGTCAAAGCGCTCCGAAGTTGCCGTAAAGGCACAGGTGCGCGGGTCGTTCAACGCCCTCTCTACGGCCCCTTCGGTCAGGTACCCGGTCTCGAATCTGGCATAAGACGGGTCGACAGTGACCGGATGGGAGAGTCGATTTGCCGACCAGACCAGACCGGGGTCATCGCTGACCACCATCGCCTCGCCATCTAGCAACCCAGTCTTCTCGATGACTGCGACCATTGTCGGGTCGGGCTCCGGCGTGAATTCGATCGTCACCACCTGGAAGACAAGGGCAGCAGCCACCACTCCGATCAGAACGCGCTCCGGCATGTGAAGATGGCGGGCGACCAACACCGCCAGCGGAGGGACGATGAACGTGACAACGCGGACAAATCCGGGGTCGATATGGGTGAAGCCGATGATCACGACGAGTGAACTGAGCATCCAAGCCGCGGGCAGCCATGGTGGGTTGTCAAAAGACGCGGTTACCGGTCGCGCCCCGGACCGTCCCAGAAGGATCAGAGAGGTCGCTCCCAGGACCAGAAGAGGAAGATCGAACCCGACGAGGAAGTCCAAAGCGTGGCCCAGGTTCTCGATGAGGTTGGCCGAGTTGTCTTTGGTCAGGTGAAACATCACATACTGGTCGAATACCCGTTCCACTCCGAAGAACAGAGCCGTGACAAGCCCAACGGTCATTGCGATTAGCGACGTGTAGGCAAGGTTGAGCCAATCTCTGCGGTAGACGAGGACAATCGCCACCATCAGCACGGTCGGGGCGATATGCAGGCTCTTGATTGCCACTGCGGCCCCGATCAGGAAGCCCGCGGCGACGGCTCCGGTGCGGTCCTGGCTATGTAGCGTGATCGCAAGGGCAGCCAAAGCGAAGGCGAGGCTGACACCTTCGCTCTGGACGGGGCCGGCAGCAAGAAGCGTTGTCCCGCTGGTGGCAACCAGTGCCGCGAGGAGCAACGAGCGCAGGCTTGTTGTGAAAGCGGTCAGGACGAAATAGGTAGCAATTGCGATGACAACGCCGGAGACCACCATTATGGTCCGCGGTGCCCGCTGGTCGCCGAACCCGAGCAAGTCGCCAAACTGCAACAACGGGATAAACAGTGGGCCCTGGCTGGCGAAGAAGTCCTTGTACTGGGTAAATCCGGCAGATGCCAGGTCGGTCGAGGCGAGGAAAACACCCTCGTCGAAAGTGAGGTGGGTGCGGGAGAGCCACATCGGGATCCGGATCGCTCCGGCGAGCACCGCCAGTAGGGCGAGATGCCACACCGGGGCCGATTTGGGTTCGATTCGCAGTGGTGTCCCCATTGTCCTCAGACGTTTCGGAAGAGAGGTTCGATCCCGCGGACGCAAACAAATGGACTCAGTTTGTAGAGGTTTCGATTTGTCCGTGTACCATCTATTACCAGCACACGAAACTTATAAAACTGAAACTGGAGCTAGAACACAGGTGAGAAGGAGGGTCGCAAGATACCGCGGGTGACATAACCCACTGATTCCGCTTGTTTCTTCGTGTGCCGGACCAGGTTTGGTTCGGCGTGCTTTGTTTTAGCTCCACTGGAAAGGAACATGATGTTTACCGCCGAGGCGATAGGGCTAGCTGTCCTGGGGGCCGCCATCGGGCTCGCATTCGGGTATCTGATTGCCCGGCTGAGAGCAGCGCGGCGTCAGGAGCGTGATGGGATTTCCGCCGAGGACCTCGTTGCGAAAGCTCAGATCGAGGCTAAGGAAATTCTGGCAGGAGCCGACTCGCAGAGCCGCGTCCAGGCCAATGCCTACCGGGAGAAGGAAGAGGCAGCCCTGGAGAATCGTCGTGTGGAGTTGTCCAACCTCGAAACCCGGCTCGGCCAGCGGGAGGAGACGTTGGAGCAGCGTGCCTCGAACCTCGCCCACCGGGAGCAGATCCTGATGGAACGGGAGAGCGAGACAAACGCAACCCGGAGTGAACTGGAACACCTCAAGGAGGAAGCGCGCTTCGAGCTGGAGCAGCTGGCAGGCATCGACGTCGCCGCAGCGAAGCAGGAGATGTTGAGCCAGGTCGAAGATGAGGCGCGGCGTGAGGCGATGATCCTCGTTCGCGACCTCGAGATCAAGGCACGCGAGGAAGCTGACCGCCGGGCCCGTCGGATTCTCGCCACAGCCATCCAGCGTCTGGCCAGTGAGGTCGTCACCGAATCGACCGTTTCTACCGTGGAGCTCCCATCGGACGACATGAAGGGGCGCATCATCGGTCGGGAGGGACGCAACATTCGCCACCTCGAGTCGGTCACCGGGACCAGCCTCATCGTTGACGACACTCCCGAGGCAGTTTCGGTCTCTTCCTTCGACCCGGTCCGCCGTGAGATAGCCCGGATCACCCTGGAGAAGCTGGTTGCCGACGGACGGATCCACCCGGCTTCGATCGAAGAGGCGTACGAAAAGGCGCGCTCGGAGGTGGACCAGAGCATCCGGGATGCGGGGGAGTGGGCTTTGGTCGAAGCCGGTGTCTCCCGTATGCATTCGGAGTTGGTCACCCTTGTCGGCCGGCTCAAGTACCGCACCTCATACGGCCAGAACGTGCTCAACCATCTCGTCGAGTCCGCCCATATTGCTTCGATGCTGGCTTCGGAACTGGGGGTCGACCCGGCCCCGATCAAACGTGCCGCCTTGCTCCACGACATCGGCAAGGCAGTGACTCATGAAGTCGAGGGCTCCCACGCACTGATCGGCGCTGAGATCGCCCGCCGTTTCGAAGAGGACGAGGCTGTGGTCCACGGAATCGAGGCCCACCACAACGAGGTCGAGCCTCGGACCGTGCTCGCGGTGATCGTCCAGGCGGCCGACGCCGTTTCGGCGGCCCGCCCCGGCGCAAGAAGGGAATCTCTCGAAGGGTATGTCAAGCGCCTGGAGCGGCTTGAAACACTCGCTCTCGAGTTCGCTGGTGTCGACCAGGTGTTCGCCTTGCAGGCAGGCCGGGAGATCAGGGTCATCGTCGACCCCGGGGCGGTAACTGACCTCGAGGCCCGGGACCTTTCCCGACGGATTGCCCGTAAACTGGAGGATGACCTGCAGTATCCCGGTCAGATCCAGGTGACTGTGATCCGGGAGTTCCGGTCGACCGACTTCGCCCGATAGAGGCCCGAAATGACCGAGACCACCCTGCTACCCACGCCAAAAGTGCGCGAGGTTTCCCGGAGACAACCCACCCGTACCGGCAAGAGCTATTTCATTCGCACCTTCGGGTGCCAGATGAACGAGCACGACTCCGAGCGCATCGCCGGCCAGTTCGAATCCGATGGGTTGTCCGCGGCTGAATCTCTCGAGGTAGCCGATGTCGTTTACGTCAACACCTGCACCATCCGGGAGAACGCCGACAACCGGATGTACGGCAACCTGGGCCAGCTGAAAGCGGTCAAGGACGTCAACCCCGAGATGATGCTGGTCGTAGGAGGTTGTGCCGCCCAGAAGGACCGGGAGATGGTCAGGGAAAAGGCGCCATGGGTCGATGTGGTCATGGGTACCCACAACCTCGACAGGGTGCTCGACCTGATGGACCACGCCGAGCACTGGGGACCGATCACCGAAGTGGTCGACGAACTGCAGGCGATGCCATCGTCGCTTCCGGTGCGGCGCGAGCTCGAACACTCGGCTTGGGTGACCATCCAGGTCGGCTGTAACAACACCTGCACCTTCTGCATCGTCCCGTCTGTGCGAGGAGTAGAGATAAGCCGGCGCCCCGGCGACATCGTCCGTGAAGTCGAGCGTCTCGCCGCCGACGGGGTTGTGGAAGTCACCCTCCTCGGCCAGAACGTCGACACCTACGGGCGCGACCTTGCCCTCGACGGCCGACGCCGCCCGATTTTCGGCGATCTGCTCCGCCGGGTCGGGTCAGTACACGGGATAGAGCGGGTTCGGTTCATGAGCCCGCATCCGAACGACTTCCGGATTGACGTGGCCGAGGCCATGGCGGAGACGCCTGCGGTGTGTGAGCAACTCCATTTTCCGCTCCAGTCCGGCTCGGATCGAGTTCTCAGCGCCATGCATCGTGGATACAACCGGAAGAAGTACCTGGCCCGGCTGGCGATGGCGCGCGACACCATTCCCGGGCTGGCCGTAACCACTGACATAATCGTCGGCTTCCCCGGCGAGACCGACGACGAGTTCGAGGCGACGATGGAGGTAGTGGAAGAGGCGCAGTTTGACGCGGCCTTCACCTTCATCTTCAGCCCCCGCCCCGGAACTGCAGCTGCAGAGATGGTGGATGACTTCGTCGCCGCAGAGGTGATCCAGGAGCGATTCAACCGGCTGGTCGCCCTCCAAGACCGGGTCTCGTTGGAGAAGAATCGGCTGCTGGTCGGGGAGACTCTTCAAGTCCTGAGTGAGGGGCCGTCGCGGAAGCGCCCCGAAGTGGCCACAACCCGGACCCGAACCGGCAAAGTGGTCAGCGTCCCCGGAGAGCATCCCTCGGGTGCCTTCCTCGACGTCGTGATCGAATCGGCAGGGCACCACAGTCTCTCAGGAAGACCGGTCTGAGTTTGCTCACGGCGATAGTCGGGCCTACGGCTTCGGGCAAGTCGGCGGTGGCCATGGAACTCGCCCGTCGGACCGGTGCCGAAATCATCTCGGTCGATTCGATGCAGGTGTATCGGGGAATGGATGTTGGCACCGCCAAACCCACCGTGTTGGAGCGCCGCGAGATCCGACACCACATGATCGACATCGTCGATCCCGCGGTCGACTACTCGGTCTCCGAGTTCAGCGAAGCCGGGCGACGCATCCTCGACGGCGCGGGAATACCCCTCGTCATCGTTGGAGGGTCGGGGCTGCACTTTCGGTCGCTGGTCGACCCGATGAGCTTCGCACCCACCGAACCGGATGTGAGGAGGCTGCTCGAGGAGAACTCCCTCGACACCCTGAGGAGCGAGTTGGAGTCGGTTGACGCCGGGGCTGCCCAACATGTCGACATCCACAACAAGCGGCGCGTCGTGCGGGCCCTCGAGGTGTTTCACCTGGGTGGAGGCACTCCCAGCGAGCGGGCGCAAACCAGTGAGGCCGAACGTCTCCGGCGCTACGACGCCGACTATGAGTTCCGGGCTTTCGGACTCGACCCGGGAGATCTGTCGAGCGAGTTGATCGCACGACGTCTGGAAAGGATGCGCGACGGAGGCCTTGTCGACGAGGTCAAGGGGTTGGCACAACGGCTGGGAAGGACAGCCAGAGCCGCTGTTGGCTATCGGGAGATCCTCGACGCCCTGGACGGTAAATGGACATTGGATCGGGCTGTCGAAGAGATAGCCAGAAACACCCGTAAGCTGGCCCGGCGCCAGCGAACATGGTTCCAGCGGGACCCGCGGGTGCAATGGATACCGTGGTCGGAGGACCCGGTTCAGATGTGTGAACGAATCCAGGAAGAGCTGTTGTGAAACTCGAATTCACCAAAATGCACGGCTGGGGAAATGATTTCGTGGTCGCCGTCGCCCCGGTCGAACTCTCCGCCGATCAGATTCGCAAACTGTGCGATCGCAGGTTCGGGGTCGGGGCCGACGGCCTCCTTGTCGTCACCGGGGGCTCTGCCGTGCGCATGGACTACTGGAACGCTGATGGCAACAGGGCAGAGATGTGCGGTAATGGTTTCAGATGTGTCGCTCGATTTGCCCACGACCGGGGGATGGTCAACGGCGAGGAGTTCGAGGTGCTGACACCTGTGGGCACACGCCGGGTGGCTCTTCACGGCGATGAGATAGACGTCGAGTTGGGACCGGTGAAGGTAACGGGCCACACCGAGATCGACGGCAACCGGTATCACCTGATCGACGTCGGCAACCCCCATGCTGTCGTGGAGGTCACCGATGTCACCACCGCTGAGGTCAGCGTGATCGGGCCCCGCGTTGAGACAGACGAGCGGTTCGAGAACGGGACGAACGTCGAGTTCGTCCGCTTCGAGGATGGGGGAGTGACGATGCGGGTCTGGGAGCGCGGGGTCGGCGAGACCCTTGCCTGCGGCAGCGGGATGGTGGCGGCAGCCTTCGTGGCGACCAAGGCAGCAAAGATGGAGTCACCGATTCGGGTAAGGGTGCCTGGGGGCGAGGGAACCGTCAACTTCCGAGACGGGTCTGGTTGGTTGCGGGGCCCGGTGGAGTACGCGTTCGAAGGAGTCTGGACCGGGTGATTGTCAGGGGTAGCGTCGGAGGACGCTGACGACCTTGCCGATCAACTCCACGCCGTCGGAGAAGACCATGGGTGCGAACTCCGGGTTCTCCGACTCCAGGATCACCTTGCCGTCCTTGCGGCGGAGACGTTTCACGGTTGCTTCCTCTCCGTCGACCAGGGCAGCGACGATCTCACCGTCACGCGCCTCCTTCTGGCTATGGATCGCTACGAGGTCTCCCTCGTGGATCCCGGCGTTGATCATCGAATCACCTTTGACCTCGAGGAGGAAGACCGGCCCGTTGCCGACAAGGGACACAGGTAGTGGCATGACCTCTTCGACATGCTCGGCGGCGAGAATGGGCGCTCCGGCAGCAATACGTCCCAAAAGAGGGATTTCGCGGAGACGGTCGTCCTCAGGCGGGGTTGCCGCCTTCTTCTCGTCCTGACTCTCCACAACGACTATCGCACGGGGCTTGGATGGGTCGCGGGTGATCATCCCCATCTCAACGAGCGAGGACAGTTGGCTGTGAACGCTCGAAGGCGACGAAAGCCCCACCGCGTCGCCGATCTCTCGGACCGAGGGCGGGTAGCCCCGATCGGTGACGGTTTCTCTTATGTACTCGAGCACTTGTTGCTGGCGTTTGCTCAACATCGTTCATGACTCCTTCGAACAGGTGTTCGTAAGACTAGGAGATCGGGCCCCCGCGACCAAACATTTGTTCGATCTTTTTTCCACTTGACATCGAACAGATGTTCGGTAATGTATCGAACGTATGTTCGGCTCCACCGGACGTCAACCGCAACAACCGTGCTCCGATCCGTCGGAGCCAATTACGACGAAAGGAAGACCGGTGCACAGGCAAACACTTCAGCTGTCCGTCCGACTGCTTGTCCTACTGCTTGCTCTGGCACTGGTCTTCCTCTTTGTCAGCCGGCCCGCCGACGCAGAAACGCCGGTGGAGACGATCGAGCACGTTGTGAGTGCGGGTGAGACCCTCTGGGCCATTGCCAGCGACAACAGCGCCTCCGGGATCGATCCGAGGAATGCTGTTGTGGTGATTCAGGAGTTGAACGGTCTCGACGGCGGGATGATCCATCCCGGCCAGGTTCTGCTCGTCCCCAAGGGCTAAACCATCCTTAATGGTTTACGCTGGGGCGATGCTTTGTCCCACATGTGGCTCCGATGAGACGCGTGTCATCGACAGCCGGCCGGCAGAGTCCGGTGAGGCGATCCGTCGGCGCCGCCTGTGCGAGGCCTGCCAGAACCGGTTCACCACCTACGAGCGGATCGAACCACAGCTCATGGTCAGGAAGCGAGACGGTCGCCTCGAGCCGTTTTCCCCGGCGAAGTTGGTTTCCGGTATGTCAGCCTCTCTCGCCGACCGCTCCGTCTCAGGATCAGCAGTCGAAGAGCTGGCTGCCGAGGTCGAAGCCACTTTGCGCAAGCAGGGTCCTCAGGTGAAGTCCGATGACATAGGGCGTGAAGTGCTCGATCGACTGAAGAACCTCGACGAGGTCGCCTACCTACGGTTTGCGTCGGTCTACAAGGATTTCAAGGATGCGGCCGACTTCGAGAAGGAAGTCGCCGCCCTCGAATCATCCGGTCAGTGACCGTAACGCCTCACGGGCGGACTCGACCTGCTCAACGATCGCGGTCTTCGCAGATTCGGTGCCAGTGAGGAGAAGGCTCCACGCTGATGCCAGCCTGCCCTCCAGAGTGCGGACTGCATCCAGGGCTGCGATCCGGTCGTCCACACGGAGGCCGTCGACATAGGCGCCCTGGATTGCTTCCAGGTCGCCCCTGATCGCGTTGAGCTCCACCGTTACCTCCGGCAAAACACCCTCCGGCAGGTTGGACAGGACCATGCCGAACTGAGCACGCCAGGTACCGAAATCGCTCACTGCCGTCTGCAGGCCGATCAACTCGGGCTCGGTGATCAAAGTCGGCGCCGTGAGAATTGGTGTCACCGCTCCGACATAGGCGCCCATATTGGTCAGGCTCTTCGTGGCATCGAGGGCCTGGGTCGCCGCATCGGTCGCTACCGACCGGCTGGTCGCCTGGGTTCCTGTGAGCTCAGCCGCGGCCGAGAACAGTGCGCGGCTCGCCGTGTCGGTGTTGGTTGCCGCCGGGAGGATGGTGTCGGGAATCGGCCCGTTTGCGGGGTCGATCGAATCGACGGCCGCGATCAACGGGTCGAGGGTCGAGGAGAGGGTTTGACCTGCCTCCTGGACTTCGGCAATCGCAGTCCCGGCGCTCCGGTCGGAGTTTTGCCAGAGCCAGACACCACCGGTGCCGATCACGCCGACGATGACGATCCAGATGGCAATCAGGGGCAGCCGCACCTTCTTGTTCAGCTTCCTCTCGACATCGATTGGCTTCCAGTCGGCCATCGAATCAGCCTCGAGTTCGGTTGTGTTCCAAATTTCTTCAACCGTCCTCGCAGTGGTTCCGTTGGCGGACACGAGGTGGGAGGGAGCGGAGCGGGCGACGACAGGGGGAGCCGAGTACGAGACGCTCGGCGTTTCGGTGAAACCGAGCGACTCCATCATGGAGTAACGGACTCTCCTCGGCTTTCGATGTGTTTTGGCTGTCATCGGACGACCTCAATTACGCTCACGTGGTAATTCCGCCCGAAGCCCCGGTGAACATTATGCAGGTTACCTTCAAAAGACTCGACCCGGAACTCCCGGTTCCCACTCCTGCGAATATCGGCGACGCTGCGATCGATCTACACACGAGAATTGAACTTCTGATTCCGCCCGGGGGTAGGGTCAAAAGTCCCACCGGCCTTGCCGTTGCCATTCCGGCCGGATGGGCCGGTCTGGTACTGCCCCGCAGCGGCCACGCCGACCGTCTCGGCGTCGGTCTGGTCAACTCTCCGGGATTGATCGATTCGGGGTATCGAGGTGAGATCGCAGTCATCCTGATCAACCACGGGTCCGAGCAGGCCCGTTTCTTCCGTGGCGATCGGATCGCCCAGTTGGCCATTGTTCCGGTACCGGCCATCGAATGGGTCGAGGTCGACGCCCTGGAAGAGTCCGCGCGTGGAGTGGATGGATTCGGCTCGACAGGGACATGACCTTTTCATACAGGCCTGAGGTAGTTAATCTTCGGGTTGTTCGCGGAAGTAGCTCAGTTGGCTAGAGCGCAACCTTGCCAAGGTTGAGGTCGCGGGTTCGAATCCCGTCTTCCGCTCGACCTGGTCTCGGCGACGTGGCCGAGTGGTTAGGCGCGGGTCTGCAAAACCCGTCACAGCGGTTCGATTCCGCTCGTCGCCTCAAATCAGAGATTTGAGGTTCGAGTTTCGGCTTGCCGAAACTCGGCCTTGAAATCCGAATATTGGGCCCTTAGCTCAGCCCGGCTAGAGCGCTTGCTCGACACGCAAGAGGTCACTGGTTCAAGTCCAGTAGGGCCCACAAGCAAACCCCT
>JBBDHT010000089.1:0-1745 GCA_040880765.1 Acidimicrobiia bacterium
TCTTCACGATCTTCGCCGGAGGCGAAGTCGTTACCTCCGTCTTCATCTTTGATGAAGTCGGAGGCCGATACCTCGTAGCTGCTGGACTTGCCCACCGAACCAATGGTGTGCGAAGTGAAGACCACCTGGTCGGACCAGAGCACGTCATACGGGGTGATCTGCCCGGGCTCGGCCAGCCTCACCTCGGGAAGGTTGCGGAAGGAGCGACCTGCTGTGCCGTCGATCGAGCTGAGGATTACAAGGGTCTTCCCTCCGGCGCCCATCGCCTGGAGAAGGCCGACGGCCTGCTTGGTCTTGGGGGCCGCCCAGTCGAGGTCCTCGACGACAAGAACTGCCTCTTCGGAGGCACGAGCGGACAGAGCGCTGCGCAGGGCGAGCTTCTTCATCTTCTTCGGAGTCCGCTGGGTGTAATCACGCGGCTTGGGGCCATGAGCTACGCCGCCACCGACCCAGTGCGGGGCACGGATCGACCCTTGACGGGCGCGGCCGAGACCCTTCTGACGCCACGGCTTACGGCCACCGCCGCGAACTTCGGCGCGGGTCTTGGTCGAGGCGGAGCCACGCCGGCGCGCTGCCAACTGCGCGGTGACCACCTGATGGAGAACTGCGAGATTCGGCTCGATGCCGAAAATGTCTGCGTCGAGCCCGATGTCGCCTTTGGCGGCACCGTCGGATGCGAAAAGCTTCGCTTTGACATCAGCCACGAGCCTTCACCGCCTCTCGAACCAGGACAACGGAGCCTTTGGGGCCGGGAACCGAGCCTTCCAGCAAGAGAAGGTCATGCTCAGTATCGACACCGACCACGTTGAGGTTCAGTGTCGTCACCTGCTCGCCACCCATGCGACCCGCCATCCGCATTCCCTTGAAGACACGGGCGGGTGTGGCGCAAGCGCCTATCGAGCCGGGCGCGCGGTGCTTCTTGTGCGTTCCGTGGGAGGCCCCCAGACCGGAGAAGTTGTGCCGCTTCATGACGCCGGCGAACCCCTTACCTTTGGAGACACCGGACACATCTGCTCTCGCCCCGGCGGCGAAGACATCGGCTATCTTGAATTCCTGGCCCAGTTGATACTGGCTCGGGTCGTCGACGCGCACCTCGATGAGCGTCTTGGCAGGTGCGACACCGGCCTTGGCGAAGTGACCCGCATCGGGCTTGTTCACATTTGAGGGTTTGACGTCACCAAATGAGATCTGCACGGCGTTGTAGCCGTCGACCGCGATTGTCTTCAACTGGACGACGTGGCACGGCCCGGCCTTGATGACGGTGACGGGCACTGCCCGCGCCTCCTCATCGAAGACCTGGGTCATCCCAAGCTTCTGTCCAATGATCGTGTTCATAAGGGTTTCTCAGTGCTCATAGCTTGATCTCTACCTCGACGCCTGCCGGCAACTCGAGGCGCATCAGGGAATCGACCGTCTTCGGCGTCGGATCGAGGATGTCGATCAGACGCTTGTGGATCCGCATTTCAAAGTGCTCACGGGAGTCCTTGTCGACATGCGGGCCCCGGATCACGCAGTACCGGTGAATCTCTGTTGGCAGCGGGATCGGGCCTTTGATTGTTGCCTGAGTCCGCACCACCGTCTCGGTGATCTTCTTCGAAGACTCATCGACCACGTTGTGGTCGTAAGCCTTGAGACGGATCCGGATCTTCTGGGAATCGCTCATTTGTTGATCCTCATTTTGTTGATCCTCACTTGTTGATCTTGGTGACTCGTCCGGCGCCGACAGTCCGGCCACCCTCACGGAT
>JBBDHT010000090.1:0-2474 GCA_040880765.1 Acidimicrobiia bacterium
GCCCCTGGCTGCGTCGAAAATGCTCACCGCAGCTCCCCGGCTGCGACTGCGCTTTTCTCCTTGCCAGATGACGCCGATGACTCGGAGACACTCACAACCTATTTAACCGACACACCACTAGGCACCGACGGCCGCCACGCGTCTCTCCCACCGGAGCGAGGGGGGAGTGTTCCGACCGGTCGCGAACGCTCTCGACTTGGAGAGTCTCAGCCCCCTTCCGGCCATTCCATTGATGGAATGGCCACATTCCCCCATTCGGCTCCGCCTCCGGAAGAAGTACGCTATGTCGGCCATAGCCGACATAGCTTTGCGCAGATAAATGTTGGTACTACTATGTGGTCTGTGCAGATGCCACGGGACATCGGCACCATTCCACACTCAGCTTCTCCAAGAGGTATGCACTTTTGTTCTCGGAGCTTCCCGATCCGATTTCCCACGGGGACCAATCGCGAGGATCAAATGACCACTAGAGCTCAACTACAGGGCAAAGGCATTGACGAACTGAGGCAGATCGCCTCGGCAGTCGGCATCGAGACCGATGGCCTACAAAAATCGAAACTCATCTCCGCTCTCATGGAGGCCGGGGAGGTTGTCGACGGCGAGCCAACGGAGAATGTCGATCTGCCGCAGGCGACCCCTCGCACCGACAAGAGCGATCGCCCATCTGCGAAAGACGACGATTCCGATGACGACTCCGGCAAAGGCAGCTCCGATCGCGGCCAGTCGAATAGCGGTAGAGGCGGCGGTGGCCAGCAATCGAACGACGGGCAGGGCAATCGTAAGCGTCGCAACCGCCGTGGCGGTGGGCGTGACGAAGACCAGATTCCCGAGGGTGACCTGGAGATCCGCGAGGGTTTGCTCGACATCCTCCCCGAGGGTTATGGCTTCTTGAGAGTCACCGGGTATCTCCCCGGCGACAAAGATGTCTACGTTTCGGCGAACCAGGTCCGCAAGTTCCGGCTTCGAAAAGGTGACGTAGTCTCCGGGCCGATCCGCCCGCCACGCTCCAAAGAGAAGTTCCCGGCAATGGTCCGGATCGACAGCGTCAACGGCATATCGCCCGACGAGGCGATGCAGCGTCCCAAGTTCGAGTCTCTCACACCCCTGTTCCCCGACGAACGGCTCCGCCTCGAGGTTGAAGGCAAGCAGAACAACATCCTCACCAGGATCGTCGACCTCATCGCCCCCATCGGCAAAGGCCAGCGCGGCCTGATCGTCTCACCGCCCAAAGCGGGTAAGACGACGGTTCTCCAGGAAGTCGCGCAGTCGATCACCGAGAACAACCCTGAGTGTTACCTGATGGTCGTGCTCGTCGACGAGCGGCCCGAAGAGGTCACCGACATGCAGCGCTCGGTCAAGGGCGAGGTCATCTATTCGACCTTCGACCGCCCGGCCGAGGAGCACACCCAGGTGTCCGACCTCGCAATCGAGCGGGCCAAGCGCATGGTCGAGATCGGGACTGACGTGGTAATCGTCCTCGACTCGATTACCCGGCTCGCCAGAGCCCACAACCTGGCGACACCGGCGTCGGGAAGAATCCTCTCCGGTGGTGTCGACTCACAGGCCCTATACCCGCCGAAGCGCTTCTTCGGTGCGGCCAGGAACATCGAGGAGGGCGGTTCGTTGACCATCCTCGGCACAGCTCTGGTTGAAACCGGCTCGAAGATGGACGAAGTGATTTTCGAGGAGTTCAAAGGTACCGGGAACATGGAGCTCCGTCTCGACCGGCGTCTTGCTGACAAGCGGATCTACCCGGCGATCGACATCGAGGCTTCGGGAACAAGAAAAGAAGAGTTGTTGTTTGACCGCAAGGAGTTGGAGCAAGTCTGGAAGCTTCGTCGAGTGTTGCTGGCGTTGGAGTCGGGAGCTGCGATCGAACTTCTCATCGACCGGCTAAAGACCACGAAATCGAACGAAGAGTTCCTCACCGAAGTGGCGAAGAGCACCTCTTGATTCAGGAGACATGATGAAGGCAGAAATTCACCCGACATACGCCGAGACGACAGTGACCTGTTCGTGCGGCAACACATTCCAGACCCGGAGTACCAAGCCCGGGGACATGCATGTCGAGCTGTGCAACGAGTGCCACCCGTTCTTCACCGGCAAGCAGAAGCTCGTCGACACCGGGGGCCGCGTCGAGCGTTTCCAGAAGCGGTACGGCAAGACGGCCTTCACCAAGGCTTCCGGGGAGTCGGACGGGGACGAGGGCTCTGCAACCGAGTGACCGTTTCGCTCCACCCGTGAGCGAGCACATCGATCCGGCCCAGACAGTCGGAGGCCAGGCAGTCATCGAAGGGGTGATGATGCGCGCCCCGACCGCATGGTCGGTGGCGGTCCGCCAGCCTGACGAGAAGATCGTCGCCCGTCGCGACGACCTGCCCCGCCTTTCCAGCCGGAGCACTCTGGCCCGCGTGCCCTTCATTCGAGGGATCCTGGTTTTAGGGGAGTCGCTGTCGCTCGGGTTCCGCGCCCTC
>JBBDHT010000090.1:2574-9762 GCA_040880765.1 Acidimicrobiia bacterium
GACGACCAGATAGAAGTGGCGATAGCCAGTCTCATCGTTGCCCTCGACGACGACGCGTTTGCCGAGGCCGCGGGTCGCGGCGGGGTTCCCGCGGCAGCGGTCGATGCCAGGCGCGAGGTCTTCGATGTTGTTGCCGGGGAAGACGACTGATGGATGCGAGTTTCGCCGCGCGCCTGACTGAGATCGAGGATACCTTCGTCGCCGTGGAGAACATGCTCGGCGATCCCGAAGTGCTCGCTGATTCCGATCAACTGGCCGAACTGGGCAAAAAGCACTCCGACCTCAAGGACGTGGTTGCCGACATCCGACGATGGCGGGAAGTGCAGGGCGACCTCGTTGAAGCCCGGCAAATGTCATCCGATCCGGACATGGCCCAGATGGCGCGGGATCTCACGGCCGAGATCGACAAACTCGAAGCCCGGATCAAAGTGGCCCTCACGCCAACCGACCCTAACGACAACAGGGATGTCCTCGTTGAAATCAGATCCGGTGTCGGCGGTGACGAGGCATCGATCTGGGCCGGCGACCTCCTGCGGATGTATGAGAAGTATGCAGAGAGGCTCGGATTCAAGACCGAGACGATCGATGCCTCGCACAATGAGGCCGGGGGCTTCGACAAGGTCACGATTGCCGTCAAGGGTCGCGGCGCCTATTCCAAGATGAAGTACGAAGCAGGGGTGCACCGGGTGCAGCGGGTGCCGAAGACCGAGTCGCAGGGCCGGATCCACACATCAACGGCCACCGTTGCGGTGCTGCCCGAGGCGGATGAGGTCGAGGTCGAACTCGACGTCAACGATGTGAAAGTCGACGTGTATCGGTCCACCGGCCCGGGGGGCCAGTCGGTGAATACCACCGACTCGGCGGTCCGGCTCACCCATGGACCCTCCGGATTGGTAGTGACATGTCAGGACCAGAAGAGCCAGCTCCAGAACAAGGAGAAGGCGTTCCGGATTCTCCGTGCCCGGCTCTACCAGATGGAGTTGGAGCGACACGAGGCAGAGCTTGCGGGAGAGCGTCGCGACCAGGTGGGGACGGGTGGTCGCTCCGAGAAGATCCGCACCTACAACTACAAAGACAACCGGGTAACCGACCACAGGATCGGATTGACGATCAAGCGGCTCGACCACGTCCTGCAGGGAGAGCTCGACGAGTTCGTCGATGCCCTTGCCGCCGACGAGCAAGCCCGGCTCCTCGCCGACGGGGGAGAGGTCTAAGCAGCTTCGGAAGAGCTGGCGCATCGGAGCCCGTTGACCAATGCATGTCACCCATCTCGACGACCAGGCATCACCACTCGCTGCGTTCTCGGCCCCGCCATTCCGGACCGAGGAGTGGCGAAACCTCGGCCTTGCGATTGGCGCGCCTGGCCGCCAATCTGGACAACGGCATTATTCAACGGACTCCTAGGTTCGCCACCCCGCGCCGTTCCATGTTGCCCCAGACCTTGGTGGTTTTCCCGCCGAACAGGGCCCGGATCCGCCATAGAACCGTCCGCTGCCTGAACCCGAAGTTCTCGATGAGGGCCATGACTACCAGCCGGAGGATGTCCTTGGGGCTGTTGTAGTAGCCGAATGACTCGTCGAGGAGGATGGCCATCAGCGAGTTGATCACTCCCACGCCGTAGGCGAGCAGGAGAAATGCGATCAGGAGCGGCATCTCGAGCGCTCCGAAGAACCATGCCGCGGGTATCAGGAACCAGCCGGTGAATTCGATGATCGGTGCCAGGTACTCGAATAGCACCATCCCCGGCCAGGTGACCATGCCCAGGGTCTTGAAGCGGGGTCGAAATGTCAGTGTCTTGAAGTCGGAGACGACAGTCATCAACCCTCGGTGCCATCTGATTCTCTGCCTACGAAGGACGGCGGCCGTTTC
The DNA here is from genome assembly GCA_040880765.1 of Acidimicrobiia bacterium. Classification (GTDB taxonomy): domain Bacteria; phylum Actinomycetota; class Acidimicrobiia; order Spongiisociales; family ZC4RG35; genus MA-ANB-1. Next base: position 4,444 of record JBBDHT010000090.1, read on the forward strand.
GGGGACTTCGGTCCAGATGACGGCGGATGGCTCGTAGACGATCCGATACGGGATCTTCCGTTCGAGATGGAACCGGTGGAGGCGCATGGTCAGGTCCATGTCCTCCCCCATATGCCCGGCGCTGAATCCCCCAACGTCGATCAAAGCCGACCGCTTCCAGACACCGAAAGCCCCCGACACGAGAGGAAGAGCTTCCATGTCGGACCAGGCCGGGCGGCTTGTGACGAAAGTTCGTAGGTATTCGAGCACCTGCATCCGTGGAATCATCCGCTTCGGAACCGTGGCTTCAACCAGATGGCCCAGTTCCAGCCGGCACCCGTTCAGCGGTCTGATGTTTCCACCGACGCCGATGGTCCGCTCCCGATCCTCGACCACGTGGCGCATCGACCTGATCAAGCAATTGGCGTCGAGTATGACGTCGGCATCGGTGCAAAGAGCGAACGGATAGCGGGCTGCGTTGATGCCAGCGTTCAGGGCGTCGGCCCGGCCACCGTTTTCCTTGTCGATGACTGTGATCCTGATGGGGTGGTGGGTTCGGTAGATGGCTTTTACGGCTTCGGTCTTGATATCCGGCCGGTATGGGATCCGCACCCTTTCCATGTCGAAGGCTTCGAGGAGGCGACGCAGGGTGTCGTCGGTCGAACCGTCGTTGGTAATGACAATTTCGAGGCGGGGGTATCCGACAATCGCCATGGAGCGGACTGCTTCGACGATCCCCTGTTCTTCGTTGTATGCGGGAATGACGATCGATACCGGGGGCACCCGGTGGCTGGAGAGCATCTCGCCGACACGGCCAAAGCGGTCGAGATGATGTGCTCTGCGCAAAACAGATGCGGAGCGGACTGCGAGATAGAACATGTAGAGCTGCATCGCGACGAAATAGGCGAGGATGCCGTATCCGATCCATTTCATTATTTCGAAAATCATGAGGCCACCGGTTCTGGAACGTGCATGTAGGCGATGAGTCGGGCGTCACGAGCGTCCGATTCACCCGTCTCGAGTCTGTCCCGGGCCGCAATCAACTCGCCACAGTCGGCAAGGGCCTCGGCGGCAGCGTCACGGGTGAACTGATCCGGTGCGGCGATGGCCTCGTACAGGAGGTCGATGCCGCCGGGTAGAGCAGCCAGCGCAGCGGCACAGTTCCTTCTCATCCACCAGGATGGGTCCCCCATGCCCTCACGGAGAATCGGGTTGATCGCAGGGTCGCCGATCTTGCTGAATGCTGATGCCGCTTTTGCCCGGATTCTCCAATCGGCAGATTGGATCATGCGACGCAATGGACGCAATGCGAGCGGTCCTCCGATGAGCCCGAGCGTTTCGATCAGTGCGATATGGATCTCGGGGTCTTCGGCCGAATACAGCAGCTCTGCCAGTGCAGGCCCTACTTCCGAATCGCCGATGATTCCGAGGATGCGGATGATTTCGGCGACGCCGGTGGCTCCTCCATGGTTGTGATTGACACGCACCCAGGCTGTCAGCGGCCAGACTGCGTCACGGCCGAACAATGCCAGCGTCTCGGCGAACCGGGATTGCACCCAAGGGGTCTCATCGGGGAACCTGTCGAGAATCACGTCGATGGCAGCGGTGTACCTCATCCGGGCCAGCCCACGAGCACTCTGCACCCGGATCTCGGGCACTCGATCGGACAAATGATGCATCAGAATCCGTGCGGCCCCGGGATCGCCTACTTCGGCGAGTGAGACCACAGCCCGGAGGCGTCGGCCTAGTGGAAATCGGGACCGAAGTTTCTTGGCTTGGTGGTCGATCAGCCCGGCGCGATCGATGACGCCGTCGAGTGACTCGACGGCGGTGCCCGACAGGGTGTGCCTGATGTCGATCAAAGCGTCGATGAAGGCATCGTCATCGGCTTCTCTGATGGTCATCTGGTCGACACTCTCCGGGGCAGCCACATGCCGGCTGAGCAGTTTCAGGTATGAGGCGCGGCGCCTTTCGTGGGCAGCGAGGCGCCGCCCGTTCGCCCATTTGAAGATGACCACGGCAACAAGCAGGAGGGCGCTCACCACGAACATGACGGTGACCGCCGCCATTGCGATATCAAAACTGCTCATTTACATAAGGGGTATCGGGAGAAAGCGGGGCGAGTTGAGCGGTGTTGAACAGCGGCTGTGGCGATTGCCTGAGACCGGAATGCCCGATCAGACGGAGTTCAGGGGAGGTTTTTCCTGATCCTGGCCATCAACTCAGGGAGACGAAAGGGTTTGTGAACATAGTCGGTGGCGCCCGAGTCGAGGCTTCCTGCGACAACCTCGTCGTCTTCAACGCCTGAGAGGATTATCACCGGCATGTTGACCCCCTCCGACTGCCAGCGCTCGAGGATCTCGGTGCCGAGAAGCCCGGGCATCAACTGGTCGATCACCGCGAGGTCGAAACCGCCACTCACGCCCAATTCGTATGCTCTTTGCCCGTTTTCGGCGACAACCACCTCATATCCGGCGATTTCGAGCGCAGTGACCAGAAGGGTGGTAACCGCCTCGACGTCGTCGGCAACGAGAATCCGCTGTGACCCCGTGCGACTGGTTTCTGTGTTTTCCATAAGAACGATGGGGAATTGTCTCACAAATGACACATCCAGCCATTTCCTTTGTGCTGTTTTGTGTTCGCGGTACCCCCTAGAACCTTGCGTTCTGTAAGACTTGAGCGAATGGACAGTCTGCCCGCACATGAACTGCGCCGTCTCGAGGCGGCCGCAGGACCGAACGGGCCGATCGAGGAGCTGATTGAGCGCCGGTTAAAGGGTGAACCGTTGCAGTACATCGAAGGAACCGCTCAATTCGGCCCTGTCGAACTCCTAGTCGACAGCCGTGTCTTGATCCCGCGTCCCGAGACCGAGACCCTGTTCGAGATCGCGGCACGCATGGTCCGACTTCCTGAGGTCATCGTTGATCTGTGCACAGGCTCGGGAGCTCTCGCCCTGGCTTTGAAACAGCGGTTTCCGGCGGCTTCGGTGTTCGCAACCGATATCTCCCCGGATGCCATCGATGTGGCGGCCGAGAACATGGTTCGAAGCCGGAGCCAGATCTACCTGGGCAATGGGGATCTCTTCGACCCGCTACCGGTGTCTCTGATCGGGTCGGTCGACCTCATTGTCGCCAATCCACCGTATGTATCCGAGGCCGAATTTGCCGATCTGCCTGACGACGTCAAGAAAGAGCCGAGGATTGCACTGGTGTCGGGTCGGTCGGGTTTGGAGATCATCGAGCGGATCGGCGCGTCAGCGAGCCAATGGCTCCGCCCTGGTGGCGTAGTGGTGTGTGAGATCGGGGAGAAGCAGGGTATCGCAGCCGCGTCGTCGTTTCCCGGGATCTCGATGGTGGTGCGGGCGGACTTGAATGGCCGGGACCGGTATGTCATGGGGGTCAAGCCATGACCAACACCAACGCGACCGAAGCCCTCGGGCGTGGAGAGATAGTCGGCGTGCCCACAGATACCGTGTACGGACTGGCCATCGACCCTTTCAACGAGACAGCGGTCTCCCGCCTGTACGAATTGAAAGACAGGCCCGCCGGAAAGCCGATTGGCTTACTCGTGGCGTCCACAGAACAGGCGGATACCGTGGCTGTGATCGACGGTGCGGCACGGGACCTGGCAGAGCGATACTGGCCCGGAGCCCTCACACTTGTGGTTTCGCCACGGATAGTCCTTTCCACATGGGTCGGCGATGAGCAAACGCGCACCGTCGGCGTCAGGGTTCCTGATCATGAGACGACACTCGGACTTCTACGGGAAACTGGGCCTCTAGCCGTCACATCGGCGAACCTGAGTGGTGGCCCGGAGACCCACGACCACAAGGAGGCGAGAGGGGTTCTCGGCGACCGGGTGTCCGTGTATATCGAGGGCTCTTGCCCGGGAGGGGTGGCATCCACAGTCGTTGACGCCACCGGTCCAGAACTGGTGATTCTCCGTCAGGGAGCTTTAGCTATCTCCGGGTGACGCGGGATCGGTTGGTGGCTTATTACTGTCGGGGTCATGATTTCGATGGACCCAATAGAACAGGTTGACCCTGACATCGCCGGCCTCATCCGCAAGGACCTGGAACGGCAGAACTCGCACATCCACCTCATTGCTTCGGAGAACTTTGCCTCACCGGCGGTGATGGCTGCCTCGGGCTCGGTTTTCACCAACAAATACGCGGAGGGATACCCGGGCCGGCGCTACTACGAGGGTTGCCAGGTAGTCGACGAGATGGAGCAACTGGCCATCGACCGGGCCAAAAGCCTGTTCGGTGCCGACCATGCCAATGTCCAGCCACACTCAGGGGCACAGGCGAACATGGGTGTGTATTTCTCCCTCCTCGAACCGGGGGACACCGTCCTCGGGATGCGCCTCGACCAGGGCGGCCACCTGACCCACGGCTCCCCGGTGAACTTCTCGGGCCTCTACTACGACATCGTGGCTTATGGCGTTGACCCCGAGACCGAGTTGATCGACATGGACCAGGTGCGCAGCCTCGCCCTGGAGCACCGGCCCAAGATCGTGCTCGCCGGATATTCGGCCTATTCGAGAAACCTCGACTACGAAGGGTTCCGGGCCATCGCTAATGAGGTGGATGCGATCTTCATGGTCGACGCCGCCCATTTCATCGGTCTCGTTGCCGGCAAGTCGTTCCCTTCGCCGGTCCCGCACGCCGATGTCGTCACGGCAACTACCCATAAGGCGCTCCGCGGTCCGCGCGGCGGATTGATTCTCTCCCGAGAGGAATTCGCCACGCCGGTGAATAAAGCGGTGTTCCCCAATGTCCAGGGCGGTCCGATTGAGTCTCAGATCGCTGCCAAGGCGGTTTGTTTCCTGGAGGCTTCACAGCCGGAGTTCCACGACTACACCGAGCAGGTGGTCGCCAATGCAAAGGCGATGGCCTCAGTCATGCAGGACGAGGGAGTCCGGGTTGTCTCCGGCGGCACCGACAACCACCTTTTCCTGATCGACCTCCGCTCCATCGACGAAGACCTCACCGGCAAAGATGCGGCCAGGCTTCTCGATGAGCAGGGGATAACGCTCAACTTCAACACCATCCCCAACGACCCGCGCCCCCCGTATCGCGCATCGGGTCTCCGGATCGGGACTCCGGCCGTGACCACGCAAGGGATGAAGGAGGCCGAGGTGTCCGAGGTGGCCAGTCTGATGGCGCGCGCCTTGAAAGAGCGCGACGACGAGGCTGCCTTGCTCGAGGTGAAGGGGCGGATCGGCGAGTTGGCGTCTGAGTACCCACCGTACCCGGCCGATTTCGCCGGTCACGTTTAGTGTCTGGATACAACGCTTGCTAGTGTCCTTTCCGGTGGATTCGCTCGTTATTTCGGCGAG
>JBBDHT010000091.1:0-7912 GCA_040880765.1 Acidimicrobiia bacterium
CCCACCGGTCGAGGTCCTCGGGAGCCAGCGTGCTCTGCCGGTCCATCTCTTCAAAGCGATCACACGCCTCGCACCAGGCGTGTCGATCAACCGCCTGGCGGGCTTCCTCGAGAGAGCTCCCCGTCGTAGTCACCCGCCTAGACTACCGACTCGGTCCCGTTGCCAAGTCCTCGGGCCCCCTTTTCACCGGAAAGGCCCTGCCGGGTCGGGTCGAATGTGATAATGACCGCCGGCGACCTACAAGCGGGGATCGGGACGACTAGCCTAGGCTCTTACCGACCAGGTACGGCCGACATAGACGCAGAAACTCTCAAGAACCTCCCCATCTTCTCCAGCCTGTCGCGCCGTGAGCTGAGGACCGTCGCTCAGCATGCCGACGAGGTAGTGCTACCCGCGGGCAGCGAGATCGTCTCTGCAGGCGCCCTGGCCTATGAGATGTTCATCATCGTTGAAGGGGCCGCCGACGTGCTGGTGGACTCGGTCAAGATCAACCAACTCGGCAGTGGCGACGTCGTCGGCGAGATCGGGGTCCTCAAAACCCACAAGCGCACAGCTACTGTCGTGGCCACCACTCCGATCAAGGCAGTGGTGATGTACGGCCCTGAGCTGAAGGCGCTCGAGGAGAGCGTGCCCGAAGTGTTCACACAGCTCAAGAGTCTGATTCGAGAACGTCTCGGCTAGGGGCGACGGTGTCACCACTCCTAGTGATCAGCGACTTCAAGCGTCGGGGCACCAGGACGGCCGCGTCGTTGTCGAGTCCCAGCCGCGTGTAGTTGTGTCGTGTCGGAGAGAGGACTCGAACCTCCACCAGGAAAACTCCCGACCAGGTCCTTAGCCTGGCGCGTCTACCAATTCCGCCACTCCGACAGAGTGGATGTCAGCGAGTTTATCGCCCGTCTAACTCAAGACGAAGGTGAGCACAAATGTGCTGATGCCGAAGGCCACACTCGTGATCCAGGTGAGCCGGTCGAGGTTTCGCTCGACGACCGTAGAGCCACCAAGATTCGAAGTGCTCATTCCCCCTCCAAAGACATCAGAGAGGCCCCCACCCTTACCCGAATGGAGCAGCACGAGTGCCACCACCGCGAGGCTGACGAGGACATGGACGATTACGAGAAGTGCTTCGACAATTGACATAGTTCTTGCTACCTAGAGAAACCGTCCTGTGGGGACGGCTGAATTAAGTCTACCAGCGTATCGAGATTTCAACTAGCCGGCCTCACCGACAGCCTGGGCGGCCACCGCGGCAGCCGCAGCCTCAGCAGCCGCCGGATCCCCGAGATATCTGGACCTCAAAGGCTGAAACGAGTCGTCGAGCTCGTATACGAGGGGGATCCCGGTAGGGATGTTCAGCCCGACGATCTCTTCCTCGGAGACGTTGTCGAGATGTTTCACCAGGGCGCGCAATGAGTTCCCGTGGGCGGCGATCAGAGGGATCCTCCCCACGCGGAGATCTGGCACGATCGAGTCGTACCAATAGGGAAGCATGCGTTCCACCACGTTGACCAGAGCTTCAGTTGACGGGACCACATCGGGAGGGAGGTCCCGGTAGCGCGGATCTCGCAAAGGGTGCCGCTCGTCGTCGGGGTCGAGTGGAGGCGGCGGTATGTCGTAGGAGCGACGCCAAGTCAACACCTGATCGGCTCCGTGCTTCTCGGCGGTTTCGACCTTGTTGAGCCCCTGTAACGCCCCGTAGTGGCGCTCGTTGAGCCGCCATGAGCGTTCTACCGGGAGGTAGGAGAGGTCCATCGTCGCCAGGGTCAGCTCAGCGGTGTGGATTGCCCTCTTCAAGACAGACGTATGCAGGTTGGTCGGGAGCAGTCCCTCTTCGAGGAGTAGCTCACCCGCCTGCACCGCCTCCTCCCGGCCGAGGTCGGTGAGGCCGACATCGGTCCAACCGGTGAATTGGTTCGACAGATTCCATTCCGACTGGCCGTGGCGCAACAGAATGAGGGTGTAGGTCATAGTCGGTGCCTGACAATCGCCGCGAACTGGTCGGGATCGAGGGATGCTCCCCCGACCAGCGCTCCATCGATATGCCTCTTCGCCATCAGGTCGCTGACATTACCGGCATTCACCGAGCCTCCGTAGAGGATGCGCGCTCGCTCGGCGATATCGCTATTGCCGATCTCGATCAGCGACTCCCTGATGAACTCAGCCATGGCGCCGGCATCATCGGGGGATGCGTTCCTTCCGGTGCCGATGGCCCAAACCGGTTCGTAAGCGATCACCAGTCGCTGCAATTGTTCCCCGGTCAGTCGGGACAGCGCCCCGCCGAGCTGTGCCCGGACCACATCCTGGTCTTCACCGCCTTCGCGTTGCTCCAGCGATTCGCCGACGCAGACAACAGGCGTCATCTCGTGTTTCAGGATTGCCCTGATGCGCCTGTTCACGTCTTGGTCAGTCTCCCCGAAATGCTCCCGTCGTTCCGAATGGCCGACAATGACATATTTGACCGCAAGGCGGTTGAGCATGGGCGCGGAGATCTCCCCGGTGAACGCACCCGCTTCTTCCCAATGCACGTTCTGAGCGCCGAGTTCGATCAGCATGCGATCGGCCTCGATGACGGTCTGGGCCGACCGGAGAGCGGTGAACGGAGGGGCAACAACGACATCGACGCGGTCGTAGTCCTCGGGGTCGAGGCGGTATGACAGCTTCTGGATCATCTGGATTGCGTCGAGATGGGTGGCGTTCATCTTCCAGTTGCCGACTATCAGGTCCTTCTTTTCGCTCGACTTTTCGTTCACTCTTCTCCCCTTGCCCATCTCTCCAGAGCTTCAACCCCGGGCAGAGCCCTTCCCTCCAGCAACTCGAGACCGGCACCACCACCTGTGGACAGGTGGTCGATCTTGCCCTCATACCCGAGCATCCGGACCGCGGCTGCGGAGTCACCGCCACCTACCCCTGTGTAACCCTCCGTCGCGGCCATTGCACTAGCGACCCGATCGGTCCCTTTTCGATATGCCTCCCATTCGAAGACACCCATGGGCCCATTCCAAAAGACCGTTTTCGACCTGCGGATTATGTCGGCGAAAAGATTTGCGGTCGATGGCCCGATATCGAGGCCGATCTCATGCTCGCTTATCGAGTGCACGTCCACGATGCGATTCGTCCCCGACTTGGTGAATGAAGTTGAGGCCACCACATCGAGTGGAAGCATGATCTTCCCCCCGTACTCGCCTTCTAACAGTGCCGTCGCCGAGTCGACCATGTCCTCCTGGACGGCTGAAGCACCCACCGGCTCACCTCGTGCCTGGAGAAATGTGAAACACATCCCCCCACCGATCAACATCTGATCGACTTTTGGCAAGAGGTTTTCGATCAACCCCAGTTTGTCCGACACCTTGGCGCCTCCGAGGACCATGGTGTACGGAGGCTCCGGGTCGTCGGTGAATCGGGTGAACGCCGAAAGCTCCCGATCCAACAACGGGCCGGCAACGCTTTTCACAAGCGAGGCCACCCCGACCGTAGAAGCGTGGGCCCGGTGCACCGAACCGAAAGCATCCTGGACAAAGACATCGATTCCGTCTGCAAGCCTCGCAGCCAGGATCGGATCGTTGGATGTCTCACCTTCGTCGAACCTGGTGTTTTCGAGGACCTTGATGTCTGCGTCGGCATAGCGGCCCATCGTCACCTCATAGCCGGTCAGCTCCGCCAATCGCTCCGCGACCACCTTCATCGAATAGCGCGGGTTCGGCCCGCGTGGCCTCCCGAGGTGGGAGCAGACGGTAACTTTCGCCCCTTCGGCCACCAACCGCTCAATGGTGGGCAAAGCCGACTTGATGCGAAAATCATCGGTGATGGCCCCGCTCTCGTCGAGTGGCACATTTAGATCGGAACGCACCAGGACGCGCCTCCCGGCGACCTCGACGTCGTTCAATGTCAGGTATCTCTTCATAACTGGTTTCCCCTGGCTAGTTCCTCAAGGATACGTCCCAGTTTCAGCGGATCGTGCGTCGGCCAGTCAGCAGCCTGATCGGAGACGTCGGCAAAGACCACCCTCCACCCGTGCTTTGCGGCCACCTCGGCATCGATGGTCACCTCGCGATGGCCCTGCGGAACGCTGAGCTCTCCGCGATGGGCGACGACCACGGCCGGGCCTTCGACGCCGACATGTTCGTGCAGAGCCTCGAGATGCTCGGCGCCATTCATCCCGAGCGTCTCGCCGTCCTGTGTCACCAGATTCAGGACAAAAACTCGCTGAGCCCGGGCCCGCATCACCTCATCTGCCAACATATTGACCTTCAGTGCCGAGATCACCGATGTGTACAGGCTTCCCGGCCCGATCACGATTTGGTCGGCGGCCGCCACTGCCTTGAGCGCGCTCCGGGATGCAACCACGTCAGCTGGCTCGATCCAAAGATCTTCGAAATGGCCCCGGGTCGAGGTGATCTTTTTCTGCCCCGTCACTTCTGTGCCGTCGATACGGGCGTGCAGCACCAACGGATCAGACGCCACCGGGATGACGTCCCCGACTGCACCGAGCATCGCCCCGGCTGTCGAGACCGCCGTCTCGAAATCGCCGAACATGTGGGCGAGGCCGGCGAGGATCAGGTTGCCAAGCGAGTGATCGATGACGTCACCGTCGGCGAAACGGTGGGCGAAGAGCTCGGACCACAGTGACGGTTCGGGGGTAAGGGCAAGCAAGCATCTCCGCAGGTCACCGGGAGGTGGGATACCAAGGCCAGTCAATCGCCCGGACGATCCGCCGTCATCGACGACAGTGACAAGTGCTGTGATCCTGGACGCATAACACTGGATGGCTTCCAGGGCAGCGGCCTGCCCGTGGCCGCCGCCGATTGCAACCACGCTCGGCCCGCTCGGATCGAGCAGGAGAGGTTGCATGGCGGTTTTGGTCTGCGGCTTCAATTGTCGATGTCTCGATGTCGGACGACAGCGCGGATGTCCCTTTCGTTGAGCCTCCTGCCTATCTCCTCGGCTATCGCCACAGAACGGTGGTGACCCCCGGTGCACCCGACCCCGACCGAGAGGTAAGACTTGCCCTCGGTCTCGAAAAGCGGGATGAGAAAAGTCAGCATCTGCTCGAGCTGGTCGACAAATTCGACAGCACCAGGTTGTCCCATGACATATTCACTGACTTCGGCCTCGTTGCCCCTCTTGTCCCGGAGCTCGGGAACCCAGTGCGGATTGGGCAGGAAACGGACGTCGAACAGAAGGTCGGCGTCGCGAGGACTGCCGTGCTTGAACCCAAACGAGCGCACCGACACCCGCATCGGGGCAGTCATGTCCTCGTCAGCAAACAGGGTGGTGAGCTGTTCACGGAGTTGGTGGATGTTGAGGCTGGAGGTGTCGATGTAGTAGTCGGACATCTCCCGCAACTCGGAGAGCACTTCTCTCTCGGCGGCAATTGCCAACGTTATGGTCGGTTCGCCAAGCGGATGTGGCCTCCGGTTCTCCTCGTAGCGGCGCACGATGGCATCGTCTTCGGCGTCGAGAAACACGATACGGGTCTGCACGCCATCCCGGGCGAGATCGACGATTGCAGACTTCAACTCCTCGATGGGAAGCCCGCCCCGGGAGTCGATCACAAGAGCGAGATGCTTGTGTTTTTCGGGGATGTCGTGGGCTTTGACCGCCTGCACGAGCAGACTCGGCGGAAGGTTATCGATGACGCTGTAGCCGAGATCCTCGATGACATTCGCCGCCGAGCTCCGTCCGGCGCCGGACATACCTGTCACCAAGAGGACATGGGGATGTTCAATTGAGCCGATTTCCATTGCCAATCCGGTCTAGTTGTGAAGCACAGAGTACAGGTGATCGGCCACTCCCCTGGGCACCACCCCGGCGAGTTCTTCGACAGAAGCCTCCCTGATCTTCTTCAGCGAACCGAACTTTCTGAGCAGGTCGCCTTTCCGTTTGGGCCCGATTCCGGGGACTTCGTCCAGGATCGAATCGACCATCGACTTGGAGCGGAGCTGACGGTGGTAGGTGATGGCGAATCGGTGTGCCTCATCGCGCACCTGCTGCAGCAAATAGAGCGCCTCAGCATCCCGGGCAATTCGGACTGGCTCGGGCTTGCCGGGGAGGTACACCTCCTCCATCCTCTTGGCGAGCCCGATCACCGGAATATCGAGGTCGAGCTCCTCGAGGACTTTCACAGCCCTTCCCAGCTGTCCGGGGCCGCCGTCGATGACGATGAGTGAAGGCGGGTATGAGAACTTCCCCTGGTCGGCAAGGGGTTTGTCCCTTTCTGCAAGGTAGGCGCGGAAACGACGGCGCACCGTCTCCTCCATCGAAGCGAAGTCGTCCTGGCCTTGAACCGATTTGATCTTGAAGCGGCGATATTCAGACGTTCGGGGCATTCCGTCTTCGAGTACCACCATGGAAGCCACGGTGTTGGTCCCCTGGAGGGTGGAGATGTCGTACGCCTCGATGCGGAGAGGGGCCTCGGGGAGATCGAGCTCTTCCTGGAGCGAGCGCAATGCCCTGGCCCGTGCGTTGTGATCCTTCGATCTCTTGAGGCGATGGCGGGCAAAAGCCTCAGCGGCGTTGGTGGTGGTGGTTTCGAGCAATCGCCGCTTCGACCCGCGCTGCGGGACCCTTAGGTCGACACTGGAACCTCTCCGTTCGGCCAGCCACGCACTGATCAGGTCGCGCTCGGCGGGCTCGATCGAGACCAGTACCTCCCTTGGCGGCTCCTCGTCGCCGTACAGTTCCCGAATCACCCTCGCCACCAGCTCATTGTCGGTCAGCTCCTCGACGCGGTCCACCACCGTCCCTTTCCGACCGACGACCCTCCCCTGGCGAACATACAGAATCTGAAATGCCGATTCCAGCTCATCACCGTGAAACGAGATCAGGTCGAAGTTTTCGGGCTTCTCGGTGACGACCTCCTGGCGGAGCATCGCCCGGCGCACATCGTCGATCCGGTCGCGGTGGCGTGCGGCCAGCTCGAACTCCCGGCGGTTCGACGCCTCCCACATCTCCTCGTCGAGGCCGGACAGCACTGCCTCGGTGTCGCCGCCAAGGAAAGTGGCAAGTCCGTCGACCATGTCCTGGTAGTCACCGGGTGAGACCTCCCCGATACAAGGGCCGGAGCACTTTTCGATGTGGAAGAGCAGACAGGGACGGTTCTGTGCCTTCTGCCGCTCGAACATCGCGTTCGAGCACGTGCGAATCGGGAATGTGCGCAACAGCTGGTCCAGGGTCTTGCGGATCGCATAGGTGTGGGCGTAGGGCCCGAAGTACTGGTTTCCCTTGCGTTTCTTGCCCCGTATCACCTGGGCACGCGGCCACTCGTGGCTACGGGTGATCGCAAGGTACGGATATGACTTGTCATCGACCAGCTTCACGTTGAACCGCGGTCGGTGTTTCTTGATGAGCGTGTACTCGAGCATCAAGGCGGCGACCTCGGATTCGGTGATGATCCAATCGACGGTGCGGGCGTTGTCGACCATCGTCTGGGTCCGAGGATGCAATCCGATTCCGAAATAGGAAGGGACCCTGCTCCTCAGACTCTTGGCCTTCCCGACATAGATCACCTTGCCGTTCTTGTCACGGAACAGGTAGGCCCCGGGAAGGTCGGGTATCTCCGATGGTTTAGGCCGGTCGAACATGGGTTCTCAGGGTAAGAGATGCCAGCGACACGCCAGCAATCGCGGGATGCCTGCCTGGTCCTCGAATTCGTGGTGTGGTGTCTCCACCATCCGCTCCAGGCTCCATCCCGATGCCGAAGCGTCGTTGAGAAGGTCGGCGGTGGTCCGGTGATAGAAGGTGACCGTGCCGTCGCCTGCCGGTTCTTCGCTGCTGCCCCCCGGCTCGAAGTAGTGGCCTGGCCTCCAGAGAATCTCCCCGTCCTCGTCGGTGATGGGCGTCGAGCCGGGCGCCGTCCATGCGGGATGGTTGATGACAAGTCCGAGTTCTCCGCCGGGACGGACGACCCTCGCCACCG
>JBBDHT010000091.1:8012-9643 GCA_040880765.1 Acidimicrobiia bacterium
CATCGCCGTTCATTGAAGCCGATCCCGGGGACTGTTTCATAGGGTCTCGCGGACAGCGCCTAACAACCAAGGGCATAGTTGATCGACCAACACACCTTGCGCATCGTCTCGGTGTCAACGGCACCGATTCGCTTGGTAAGCGAGGATCTTGCAACTGTGTGAATCCCGTCGCAGTTGACGGCAGACGGGTGGGCCAGTCCTATCTCCTCGACGTCTAACCCGACCTCGGCCGCAATACCCCGGATTGTGGTGGTGACCTCGGCAATGGTGACCGACGCCCGGACATCGATGACCTCGGGCCGCGTCAGAACCAGAACGGGCCGCGCCTTGCGGCCAACCTCCGCAAGCCAGATCTCTCCCCGGGTCAATCTCCGCCCCATACCTCGGCCTCATCCCAAGAGGGATCGGACCGCTCGGGGGTTCTTTTGTAGGCGGCACGATCGGCTTCGGCCAGAGCGGCACGTACTGCGACTGCGACCCCTTCGCGGGCTGAGGCCGAGATATTGACGCCTAGTTCGCGGGCGCGTTCCGCCAGAGCCTCATCGAGTGTGAAGGTGGTGCGAGTAGATGCCATACCGATATGCTAGCACCAATCGCTAGTGGAGATCAGTAGCCGAGGACTTCCCTGAACCAGGGTGTGGTCCGCTCCAGCCCCTCACGAAGGGTGATCTGCGCCTTCCAACCGAGCACTTCCTCGGCCTTGGTGGTGTCGGGGCGTCGGACTTTGGGATCGTCGACGGGAATCGGGTGGAATTCGATTCCCGGATGGTTGCCGACCACGTCCTGGATCGCTGCGGCGAGCTCCAGCATCGAGACCTCTTCGGGATTGCCGATGTTCACCGGAGCTATCTCCTCCGAGAGGAGCAGGCGAAGGATCCCCTCGATCTCGTCGTCGACATAACAGAGTGAGCGGGTCTGGGAACCGTCGCCGAATACCGGTAGCGGCTCGTTGGCCAGGGCCGCCTTGAAGAACGCAGGGACGGCGCGGCCGTCATTGGGACGCATTTTCGGACCGTAAGTGTTGAAGATCCTGACGATCCGGGTGTCGAGACCGTGCTCACGGTTGTAGGCAAGGGTGAGCGCTTCGGCGAATCGCTTGGCCTCGTCGTACACACCTCTGGGCCCGATCGGGTTGACGTTGCCCCAGTAAGTCTCCGGCTGAGGGTTGACCAACGGGTCTCCGTAAACCTCCGAGGTGGAGGCGAGGAAGAATGTCGCGCCCTTCGACATGGCCAAGCCGAGCCCCTTGTGGGTGCCAAAAGCTCCGACCTTCAAGGTGTGGATTGGCCACTGCAGATAGTCGACCGGCGAAGCGGGCGAGGCGAAGTTGAGGACGTAGTCGACGTCGCCTTCCACATGGAGGAAGTCAGTGACGTCGTAGTCGATCAGCCGGAATTTCTTGTCCCCCATCAGATGGGCGACATTGGCGGCATTCCCGGTGATCAGGTTGTCGATGCAGGTGACCTTCGCCCCCGAATACACCAACCAGGTGCACAGGTGAGAGCCGAGGAAGCCCGCTCCCCCCATCACCACAGCGTGTTTGCCTTCCAATTCGCGAAACCCACCGAAGGCAGACCGACGCATATCGAACATGTTTTGAATCTCCAAAGTAGTCACAGGCTACATCGGCA
>JBBDHT010000092.1:0-4429 GCA_040880765.1 Acidimicrobiia bacterium
TGTGAGCAGGGTGCCGGTCCACATCGCCTCAAAGGAGTTGGGGAATCCGAGGCGGGTCAATCCGCTCTGGATGAACACCCCGAGGCCACCTCCACCGACGAGCACCGCTATGGCGGCGATACCGGTGACCAGGAGTGTGGAAACCCTGACACCGGTGATGATCACCGGCCAGGCCAACGGCAGCTCGACCCTCCAGAGCCGTTGCCGGGAGTTCAGCCCCATCCCCCGGGCCGATTCCAGGACTGCCGCGTCGACTTCGGTGAGGCCGGTCACGGTGTTGCGGAGGATTGGGAGCAACGCGTACATGGTCAAAGCGATGTATGGCGCCATGAACCCGAGCCCGGTCAGGGGAATGAAGATGACGAAGAGTGCCAGAGAGGGAAGAGTGAGAAAGACGCTCGAGACGCCGAGGGCTATCTCACGGTAAAAGGGTCGGTGCCTGACCCAGATCCCGACTCCCACCGCAATGATCGTCGCGGTGGCAAATGCCGACACCACGTACTGGGTGTGCCGGATGAGCTCCACGAAGATGCTGTCCCATCTCGAGCCCATGAATTCGAACAGGGACCTTACGCCCTCCATCATCCTCCTCAGTCAGGTGGGGGGGGCCGAAGCTACGGCCCCCCCATCACGGCCGCTCAGCCCGAGATAAGGCCCTCGTCGATGAGGTACTGCCGGGCTACGGCTGCCGGATCTTCGCCCTCGAAGGACACGAGGCGGTTGAGCTCGGTCATCCGCTCCTGGGTCAACCCGGAGAGGATCCCCTCAGCAATGCCATCGAAGGCATCCGGGGCTTCCTGATACTTGTCATCACGCATGTTCACCGAGACGTTGTAGAGAATCATCACGTTTGGATCCTCTACCAGGGTCAGCTCAAGCGCCGGGATTCGTCCATCGGTGGTGAAGACCTCACCGAAGTCGCAGTTGTTCTGGGATGTCTCCGTGTAGATGAGACCGACGTCGGCAATCTCGATCTGGGAATCGGGCACGTCATACCCGGTGTGATCCTCGAACAAGACGAGGCCATCGTCCCGGTTGGGGAACTCGGACTCCAGGCAGAGGTTGGCGTCGGGATTGGCCTCGAGATAGTCGGCCATCGACTGGAAGTCGAAGCCGCCGCCATTCGCTTCAGTCACCGCGGGTGACGACACAAACCCGTAGGTGTTGTTGAACGGCGCCTGACTCAGCCACTGGATATCGTTCTCCTCGAGGTCTCCCTCGCGGACGATTTGAGTTAGCTCGTCGGGGTCGAAGGGGATCGGATCCTGGATCGCGAGGTGGACCGCATAGCCAGTCCCGTTGTACTCGACGTAAGTGTCGATATCGCCGTTGAGCATCGCCTCACGTGCGAGGTTGGTGCCGCCGAGGTTGATGTTGTCTTCTACATCAGCACCGGCGTACTCGAAGGCTTCCTTGAGCAAGTGCCCGAGGATGATTTGCTCGTCGAAGTTCTTGGAGCCCACCGAGACCGTGATGCCCGACAGGTCGTACTCGTCGAAAGCCGCTGCATCGGCCGGTGGTGCGGTCGTGTCTCCGTCACCGGCGGTCGTGGTCGTTTCAGAGTCGCCACCACATGCGGCGACCAGCATGGCCATGGTGGCCATGACAGCGATGAGGCGCCAGCCAAATCGCTTGTTTGAATTTTGCATTTTCATTCCTTGTGTTGCTTGGTTGTTCGTCTCCGATCGGCAAGCATTTTCACTAATGCCATCGCCTTGATGTGCTGCACCCGCAACCTCACGGGTTCACCCTCAGAGGGGGAGCTACCGGCGGTTTGACTCACCAGCTCAAGTGCAGAATGGCCGACGGTCAGCCACATCAAGTCTTGCGACTCCCTATCGACCCTAGTGCTTTGTTTCGGGAAATGCCCACATACCGGGCGCGAACTTTCCTCTACACAAGCTTTAGACGCCCCCGACAGGGCACCTCGTCGGATGCGACTCCGCGGCTCAACCGAGGACGCTGAACGACGAGTCCCGGTTGATCTTGCGATTGCGGGAGAAAGCACCCATATCGAGTACCAGGCCGGTGTGGGGCATATCGACCGCGACCGGATCGGCGTCGTGGTCGTGGCCCGACTCGACCGCCTCGATCAGCTCGACCATGCAGTAGGCAGCGATGTGGCAGTTCTTGAACTGGTTGCCACTGGTCCCGATGGCGACGTAGAACCCGGGAAGGTCGGTCTTGTCGTAAATCGGGATCCAATCGTCACTCACGTCATAGAGATCTACGACACCCTTCTTTTCGCCGGGCACGCCTAGCGCGGGAAGGCGCCTCGCCAGTCGGAGCACCTGCGCCCGCCACTGGTCGTCCGAAAGGTCGCGGTCGTAAACATCGGGGTCGTCGACCCAGACCTGGGGATCGCAATCAGGGTCCTGGCTCCCGACCAGGATGTTGTTACCGACCTCGGGCCTGAAGTAGGTGCCCATGTCGTCGTCGCCGACGAGGTAGCCGTCACGCTCCCAGTCGACACCCTCGGGTGCGGGCACATGATGGACTTCATGGCGCAGAGCCCTGGTCCTGATACCCATCGACTCGGCCACGCCCGCCATCTCATTGATGACGAAGGAGTGGGGCCCGGCGACGTTCACCACGATGGGCGTGTCGATCACAGTCCCATCAGCCAGCTCCACCCCGGCGACCCTGCCGTCGCTGACTCTGATGTCGGTGACCTCGGTGTTGAACCTGAACTCGGCGCCTTTGGCCTCCGCAGCGCGCTGGAGGTTGTGCGTGGCGAGTTGGGGGTCGGTGATATACCCGGCGATCGGGGTGTACACCGCACTGTTGATCTCCTTGTCCGGATCCTCCCAGAACTCGTCGTTCTCGGGGCGCTTGGGAGGGGAATGATCTCCGGTGTCGATGCCCGGGATGTGCTCTTTCAACGCCCCGGTGTCCCACACCTCATAAGGGATCCCCACTTCATCGAACAGCGGGAGGACCTTTTTCGAATAGCGCTCGTCGTTGCCGACGAACACGCCCCCGCACTGGACAAATCCGGCGTTGCCCCTCTCGTCGGTCACTTCGAGGTACTCATCCCACTCCTTCCAGAACTGGAAACCCTCATAGGCCATGGCGACGCCTGGCCATGTGGAGTAGTGACAACGGACGATGGCGCAGGAGTTGGCAGTGGAGCCGTACCCGGCGGCCGGGAGCTTGTCGACATTGAGGGTCCGGTAGCCGGCCTTGGCCAGCTCGAAGCCGAGGTTGGCGCCGATGATCCCTGCGCCGATGATGACTGCGTCGTAGCTTTGGTTCTCGGTCATATCCGGGTCAGCCTATCGGTATGGCAGGGCCATCGCGGCAGGATCTCCCCCCATCTCGTTCACCCCGGCGCGCCCTATCACTAGAGTCGCGTCCCCAGTGGACATCCATAGATGACCAAACGCCAGCGATTCTCGGCATGGGAGCTGTTCAGACACGGGCTGCGCCGCTCACCGTGGCCCCGCGTGTGGGACCATCATGAGCTCGCAAGCTCCTACGACGTTGTCATCGTCGGCGGTGGGGTGCACGGGCTGGCGACGGCTTACTACCTGGCCCGGAATCACGGGATCACCAATGTCGCGGTCCTCGAGAAGAGCTACATCGGCAGTGGTGGCTCGGGCCGCAACACGGCGATCGTCCGCTCTAACTACCTGACCCCCGAGGGTTCGCGGTTCTACGACAGATCCGTGGCGCTCTACGAAGGGCTGGCGGCCGACCTCAACTTCAACATCATGTTCGAGCAGCGCGGGCACATGACTCTGGCACACAACGACTCCTCGCTCCGTACCATGCGCTGGCGCGCCGAGGTCAACAAGCTATGTGGCATCGACTCGAGTGTCATCGGGCCCGATGAGATAAAGGCACTCGCCCCCTTCATCGATATTTCCGCCCACCCACGCTATCCAATCGTCGGAGCCCTCTGGCACCCACCGGGTGGGATAGTTCGCCACGATGCCGTCGTCTGGGGATATGCGCGGGCAGCTGCGGCGCTGGGTGTCCAAATCCATCAGGAGACCGAACTGACAGGTATCGACGTGCGTGGCGGGAAGGTGGTGGCGGCGAGGACCAGCCGTGGCGACATCTCCACCCCTGCCATCATCAACTGCACGGCCGGATGGGCATCTCTCATCGCCAAGATGGCCGGTGTGAGGTTGCCGATCACGACCCGACCGCTCCAGGCCGCGGTGACCGAGCCCGTCAAGCATTTCCTGCACCCGGTGGTCGTCTCCGGGAGCCTGCACACCTACGTGAGCCAGACTTCCAGGGGCGAGCTGGTATTCGGTGCGAGCGTCGACCCATTCGCCTCGTACTCGACCAGAGGATCGCTGGAGTTTGCCACGGGCCTGGCGACCCATGTGCTGGAGTTGATGCCGGCGATATCCAATTTGAGGCTCCTCAGGCAATGGGCCGGCCTCTGCGACATGACGCCGGACTTCGGGCCGATCAA
>JBBDHT010000092.1:4439-14202 GCA_040880765.1 Acidimicrobiia bacterium
GCCGCCCCCACGCCCGCCCCCCCCACCCCGGTGGAGGGCTTCTACGTCGACGTCGGATGGGGCACCTATGGTTTCAAGGCAGGGCCCGTAGCCGGGGAGTCGGTGGCAGAGATGATCGCCACAGGCAGTCCGGGGCAGCTCATCAGCCCGTTCGGGCTGGAGCGTTTCGAAGCCGGGAGGCTCACCGCCGAGAAAGGCGCGGCGGCGGTGGGGCACTGATGGGAGCCTCGATGTGCTACTGATCGTCTGCCCGTTCTGCGGGCCCCGGAACAGCGATGAGTATGCCTATCAGGGGGAGATCACCCCCCGCCCCGGGCCTGACACCGACCCCGTCACCTGGCGCCGCTACCTGTACCTCAAGGAGAACGTCTCCGGCTGGCAGACGGAGCGCTGGTTCCACGGGTCGGGGTGTCGCCGGTTCCTCGACGTCGAAAGACATTCGGTCACCAATGAGATCAAGGACGTGAGAGCGGTCGGAGGCGCCACGTGAGCGAGTACCGGCTCGGCCCACGGCCCGGCGAGGTGGTCGATCGTTCATCCTCGATCGAGTTCCTGTGGAGTGGAAAGAGCTATCGGGGCTTCGGCGGTGACACCATCGCCTCCGCCCTCGCCGCCTCGGGTGTTCGGGTGTTCTCGAGAAGCTTCAAGTACCACCGGCCCCGAGGGATCCTGACCGCCTCGTTCCACGATCCGAATCTGATGGTCCAGGTCGGTGCGGAGCCCAATGTGAGGGCCGGCCACCGCAGGGTCGAGCCCGGGATGGAGGTGTCGGCGCAGAATGTCTGGCCGTCCCTCGACTTCGACGTCAAGGCGGTCAACGGTCTGCTCGGCCGTTTCCTGTCGCCCGGCTTCTACTACAAGACCTTCATGGCGCCCGGGCCGCTCTGGCCCTGGTATCAGCGGGTGCTGGCGCGTTTCGCAGCCGGTGGCGTGGTCGATGCCAGCCACCAGCCCGGCATGTACGATCACCGCTATGCCCACCCCGACGTCCTGGTCGCGGGCGGTGGGCCGGCCGGCATGTCAGCCGCAATCGCTGCAGCCGAGACCGGAGCCTCGGTCATCCTCGTCGAGGATGAGTCCGAGATTGGCGGCCATCTGCGTTGGGGTGGTGACTCCGACCTCTCGGCTCTCCGGAGCTTGAGAGAGGCGGTCGAGTCCAACGCTTCGATTGAGGTGATGACCGACTCTGTCGTCACCGGGCGTTTCGACCACAACTGGGTGTCGGTCGTCCAGAGAGGCCTTCCCTCTGTCGAGGAGCGTCTCGTGCTGGCACGGGTGAAGACCCTCGTCGTTGCCGCCGGGACGATCGAGCGACCCTACGTGTTCGAGGGGAATGACCTCCCCGGAGTCATGCTCTCCACTGCGGTGCGGAGGCTGGTGAACCTGTATGCGGTCAAGCCCGGCCAGCGGGCCGTCGTGTTGTCCGCCAACGAGTCGGGCGACGCCGCCGCAGAGGACCTGACGAGCGCAGGCGTGGAGGTTGCCGCCGTGCTGGACGCACGCAACGGCCAGACAGTCCGGAAAGCCGCCGGACGAAGAGAGCTCAGGCGGGTCATCGACTCTGAGGGCCGGTCTCACGACGCCGATCTCCTGGTCACTGCCACCGGTTGGACGACACCCACCTCCCTGCTCAACATGGCCGGGGACAGGCCGGCATACGATCCGAACGCTGCCCGGTTTCTGCCTTCGACATTGCCCGAAAATGTGATGGCCACGGGGGGGATCGTCGGTGACGGGAGCACCGACGACTTGATCGCGCACGGAAGGGCGGTCGGGGCCGAGGCAGCCGGGCGTGCCGCTTCGACCCGCTCTGCGTGGCGCCTGGCGACACCTGCCGCCGGTTCGAGCGACAGGCCACCCCAAACCCGGCCCGGGCCGGTTGCTGATCTGGCTGTCGGATCTCACCCCGAGATGTTTCGCTCTTCGACTCACGGCTTCGTCGACTACTCCGAGGACGTCACCTCAAAGGACCTGTTCGCGGCGGCCGCCGAGGGCTACGACTCGATGGAGCTGGCCAAGCGCTACACCACGGTGAACATGGGCCCGGTCCAGGGCAAGCTCGAAGCTGTCAACGCAGTGGCCGTCCACGGCGAGGCCATAGGGGCAAGTCTCCTCGAGACGTCAACCACGACCTGGCGGCCCCCATACGCTCCGATTCGCCTCGGCACACTCGCCGGCCGCATGCACCAACCGGTGCGCTATTCGCCGATACAGCCCTGGCACGAGGCCAACCAAGCCAGGCCGCTCGTCGCCGGCCAGTGGATTCGCCCCGACCACTACGGTGACCCGGCTGCAGAGGTGCGCGCCGTGCGTGGGGGTGTGGGGATCATCGACGTCAGCCCCCTGGGCAAGATCGACCTCCGAGGCAAGGACGTGTCAAAGCTCCTCGAGTTCGTCTATGTCAACAAGTGGTCCAGGCTCGACGTCGGCAAGGTTCGCTACGGGGTCATGTGCGCCGAAGACGGTGTCATCTTCGACGACGGTGTCACGGGGCGCCTCGACCAGTACCGCTACATGATGTCCACCACTTCGGGCGGCGCAGGAGGAGTGTGGAACTGGCTCGACGACTGGTTGCAGACCGCATTCGCCGACTGGGAGATCGAGATGACCGCCGTGACCGACGGGTTCGCCTCCATCAACGTGGCCGGCCCGAGGTCCCGAGAGCTGGTCGGCCGCCTCACCGAGATCAACCTCGACCCTGAACAGTTCGGGTACATGCAGGTTCGCACCGGTGTGGTGGCTGGGGTCGCCGGCTGCTTCCTCTGGCGGATCGGATTCACCGGCGAGCTTTCCTACGAGATCCACGTCCCCGCCGCATACGGGCTTTGGGTCTGGGAGATGCTCTTGGAGAAAGGAGCGGACCTCGGCGTGGTGCCTTTCGGGATAGAGGCGCAGCGGATCATGCGTCTCGAGAAAGGCCACTTCATTGTCGGCCAGGACACCGACGGGCTCACCCAGGCTTTCGGGATGGGCATCGACCGGGCGATCAAGCTCGATAAGGAGGACTTCGCCGGCAAGCCCGAGCTGGTCTGGCAATCGGAGCGAGACGACTATTACCGACTGGTCGCGATCCAAACCGAGGACCCTGCGATCGTGCCACCTGAAGCGAGCCAGATCGTCCTGAACACGGGTGAGATCAAGGGTCGCATCACTTCGAGCCGGATGTCGCCAACCCTGGGACGCTCCATATGCCTCGGCCAGCTCGACCCGATCCTCGCCCGGGCGGGACAGCGTATCGATGTCAGGCTGCCGGATGGCCGAACGATCCCCGCGTCGGTGCTCGACCATCACGCTCACTTCGACCCCGAAGGAACCCGCCTCCGTGTCTGAGTTGTCCCCGATCCCGGTCGAGCCTTTCCCCGATGTCGCCACCAACGGGCTCACACTGCTCGACGTCAGCCAGGAGCCCAAGTGTCGCGCGTTCGCCGGCTATCAGGAGATCGGGCCGGGAACGTCCCGGAGACTGAGTGAGCGGTTGGTGTGGTCGGTGAGCCCTGGCGAGTGGACGTTGGTCGGCCCTGCGCCCGACGGTGAGGTCGTCGACCTGACCCATGTCAGGTCGATGTTCCGGCTCACCGGAAATCACGCCCATCGTGTCCTGGCGAAGATATGCGCTCTCGACCTGAGCGATGACATGTTCCCCGACGGAGGCGCAGCGCGCACACTGGTTGCCGGGGTCGCCACCGAGCTCGTCAGAGACGACCAGCGCGGGACACCGTCCTATCTCATCCTCCCGTCCCGGTCTTTCGGTCGATACCTGCACACCGTGCTTGTCGACGCCGGAAGCGAATTCGGGCTGAGCGGGCAGGTCGACTCGCGAGAGTGATGTACTGCTAGCTTCGACTCCCCCACCCGATCAGGAGCTTGATTGAGCGAGAACACCGAGAACACGGGCCCGGCCCGACGCCGCAGGAGAGGGCACAGTCCCGCCGGCACTCCTGTTCAGTCGGTGCCTTCCCAGGAGCCCTGGCGCCAGCCCCGACGCCATTTCAAACCGGTGGACCTCATCCCCGAAGACCAGATTGAAGCCATCCATGAGACCTCGCTGCAGATTCTCTCGGAGATCGGGGTCGATTTCCTCCACGAGGATGCGAGACGTCTCCTTGCCGGAGCAGGAGCCCGGGTCGACCCCAACTCGGAGCGGGTGAGGTTCGACCCCGAGCTGATCGAGGAGACGCTGCGGACTGCACCCTCGGAGTTCGCCCTTCACGCTCCCAATCCCGAGCGCAACCTCCAGATCGGCGGAGACTCCGTGGCCTTCACTGCAGTGGCCAGCCCGCCCAACGCTAGCGACGAGGCCGGCGGCAGGAGGGTCGGAAACCGGAAGGACTTCCAAAACCTCGTCCGGCTGGCCCACACCATCAACACCGTCCACATGTACGGGGGATATCCCGTGGAGCCGGTGGACATCCATGCCTCGGTGCGCCACCTCGACGCTCTCTACGACATGCTCACCCTCTCGGACCGGGCGGTCCACGCCTACAGCCTCGGCAAACAGCGCAACCTGGATGCCCTCGAGATGATCAAGATCGTTCGTCAGGTCGACGACGCCACGTTGGAGAAAGAGCCTTCGCTGTGCAGCGTGGTGAATGCCAGCTCGCCGCTCCGGTACGACCACCCGATGCTCCAGGGGATCATCGAGTTCTCCTCTCGCAACCAGGTGATCATCGTCACCCCGTTCACGCTGGCCGGGGCGATGGCTCCGGTCACGATTGCTGGTGCCGTCGCACAGCACAACGCCGAAGCACTGGCGGGCATCGCTTTGACCCAGGTCGTGCGGCCCGGCGCTCCGGTGGTCTACGGAGGCTTCACTTCCAACGTCGACATGCAGAGCGGGGCACCCGCCTTCGGTACGCCGGAGTTCATGCAGACTGCGATGATCACCGGCCAGTTGACCCGGCGGTACGGGGTGCCCTACCGGTCGTCCGGGGTCAACGCGGCCAACGCCCTCGATGCTCAGGCCGCGTACGAGTCCGTGTTCTCACTGTGGGGGGCGATCATGGGCGGGGCTCACATCGTGCTCCACGCCGTTGGATGGATGGAGGGGGGCCTGCGGGCCTCGTTCGAGAAGATGATCCTCGACGCCGACCTCTGCGGGATGGTGCAGAGATTCATGGACCCCATCGACGTCGGCACCGACGCTCTCGCCCTCGATGCCGTGAGAGATGTTGGCCCCGGCGGCCACTACTTCGGCACCCAGCACACCCTCGACAGGTTTCGAACCGCGTTCTACAACCCACTGATCTCCGACTGGCGCAACTACGAGAGCTGGGAGGAGGCGGGGATGCCCGAGGCCAAGGCCAAGATGGTCGAGCTGGTCAGGGTGTTCCTCGACTCGTACCAGGAGCCCGACCATCTCGATGCTGCAGTGAAGGCGGAGTTGGGCGAATTCGTCGAGCGACGCAAAGCAGAGGGTGGCGTCGAGACCGACTATTAGCGCCGACGACTAACCGCGCATCGCCGAGCCCGAAGGGTCGTACGGGGAGTCTGCGACTACCCGTGCCGCCTTCTCCGCTCCGACGATGTGCGCCGAGAGCTCGGTGCCCACATCGGTGTACCCCGGCTCGACCAACGCCATTGCCAGGCTCTTGCCGACGACGTGTCCGTACTCACCCGACGTGATGTAGCCGATTCGCTTGCCTCCGTCCCAGACCGGCTCATACCCCGAGCCGTCGGCGTCGGTGGCGTCGATCTCCAGCGTGACGAGCTTCATCGGGGCCGAGCCCTCCTCGTACTCCTTACGGGCGGCCTCGACACCGACGAAGTCCTTGGACCAGTCGATCCATCGGTCCATCCCGGTCATGCCCGGGGTGTACTCCTGTCTGAACTCCTTCGACCAGATGCCAAAGCTCTTCTCCATGCGAAGCGAGCCCATGGCATTGAACCCGTACTCGATGGCCCCGACCTCACGCCCGGCGTCGAGGAGGATGCGTCTCAGCTTGATGTGGTCCACCGCCGGGCAGTGAATCTCGTATCCGAGCTCCCCGGTCACCGAGATGCGGCCCACCCTGGCGCGGACCAGCCCGACGTCCATGTCGCGACATGCCATGAACCGCATGGCATCGTTGGAGAGATCATCGTGTGTCACCAACTGCATGAGCTCTCGGGATCTGGGGCCGGACAAACCGAACCCGACCATCCCATCAGAGATGTCCCGAACAGTCACTCCGTCGTCGAGGTGGTCGTTGAACCAGCGCATGTGCCACGCCCGCAGGTAGTAGGAGCCCATGATCCACCAGGACCCGTCACCCCAGTTGAGCACGGTGAGATCACCCTTCAACCGTCCGTCGTGGCCGAGCATGGGAGCAAGCTTGATCCGGTTCTCGCCGGGAAGCTTCGCCGCCATCATCCGGTCGAGCCACTTCCCGGCGTTGGGACCGGTCACCTCATATCGGGAGAAGCCGGTGATATCGATGATGCCGACCCCTTCCCTGACCTGGCGGCATTCCTCGCCGACGATGTCGAAAGCGTTTGATCGCTTCAGGGTGGGTGTCTCGCTGAAACCCTCCCCGGCGAAGTAGATGGGAACCTCGAGACCGTAGAGCTCCCCCCAATGGGCGCCGGCGGCGGTCATCGGCTCATAGGCGGGCGACATGCCGAGGGGACGGCCCTCCCAGAGCTGCTCGTTGGGATAGGTCATTACGAACCGCCGGGAGTAGAACTGGCCGGTCTTCTCCTTGATGTACTGTCGGTTCTCTGCGTACGCGCCGAAGCGGGCGACGTCCATCCCGAAGATGTCCTCCTCGGTCTCACCTTCGATCATCCACTCTGCCAGGGACTTGCCCACACCCCCGCCCTGGAGGAACCCGGCCATGACGGCACAGGCCGACCAGTAGTTGCGCACACCGGGCACCGGACCGACCAGCGGGTTGCCGTCGGGTGAGAACGTGAACGCCCCGTTGACCCATCTGCTGATTCCGGTCCGCTCCAGCGGTGGGTATCTATGCATGGCCAGGGCCAGCTCGTCGCTGATCCGGTCGATGTCCGGTTGGAGGAGCTCGATCCCGTAGTCCCACGGGGCACCATCCATGTTCCAGTGCCTGTGATCGACCTCGTAGATACCCACGAGGACGCCATCGAGCTCCTGGCGCATGTAAGTGAAACCCTCGAGGTCGATCATCATCGGCATCTCTGTGTCCAGCGCCTCGATCTCCGGGATGGCCTCGGTTATCAGATAGTGGTGCGCCAGAGGAGACACCGGTGCCTCCCACCCGACCATTCGCGCCACCTGCTTGGCCCACAGGCCGGCCGCATTCACCACATGCTCGGCAACAATCGTGCCCTTCTCGGTCACCACCTCCCAGTAGGCGTCGCTGCGCTGGTTCAGCTCCAGCACGCGGTTCTGCTCGATGATATCGGCGCCTCGTAGGCGCGCTGCTTTGGCATATGCGTGCACCACGGCGGAGGGGTCGATGTAACCCTCACGGTCGGCCCAAAGCCCCCCGAAAACCCCATCGATGTTGACGATAGGGCACTTCTCTTCGATCTCGGCCGGGGTCATCAGCCAGCAGTCGTCTATTCCCAGCGTCTGATAGACCCGATAGGTCGCCTGCAGCCATTCCCACCGCTCGGGGGCGGAGGCGACCGAAATGCCACCTGTCATGTGGAGCCCGATGTCGTGGCCGGCTTCGTCGGCCACCTCGGAGAGCAGGTCGATCGTATATGCCTGAAGCGCGGCGATGTTCGGGTCGGCGTTGAGGGCGTGGATGCCGCCGGCTGCGTGCCAGCTGGACCCGGCGGTCAGAACGCTCCGCTCGACGATCGCCACATCGGTCCAACCGAGCTTGGCGAGGTGATAGAGGACACTCGCTCCGACGACTCCCCCGCCGATGACCACGACCCGGTATTGCGACTTCAAAGTGACTCCTCAAGCTGTGTCGACGCGAGACAGACTAAATCCCGAAATTCGCGTGCCTCAACCACTTGTGCCATTAGACGGAACATGTACCATCAGGTAGCACTCGGTTGCCTACCGCAAATTAGCAGGAGAATAGCCAATGAGCCCTGACGCATTTCCCAGCGATCTCGAGATCGCCTATGCAGCCCAGCTCCAGCCGATCGAGAAGGTCGCCATCGACCATGGCCTCGAGCGCGAGGAGCTGATCCTGTACGGGGACACCAAGGCGAAGGTCCATCTCGATTCACTCCGGCGCATCGGGGCAAACCCACAGGGCAAGTACATCGACGTCACCTCCATCACCCCCACCCCCCTCGGCGAGGGAAAGACCACTACCACCATCGGGCTAACCCAGGGGTTGGGGGCACTCGGGCACAAATCGATCGCCTGCATTCGCCAACCAAGCCAGGGACCGACTTTCGGGATCAAAGGAGGCGCAGCAGGAGGTGGGTACAGCCAGGTCGTGCCCATGGACGAATTCAACCTCCACCTCACCGGCGATATCCATGCGATCACGGCAGCCCACAACCTGGTGGCCGCCGCGATCGATGCCAGGTGGTATCACGAAGACCGCCTGAGTGATGAGCGCCTGAGCGAGCTCGGGCTCGACCGGCTATCGATCGACCCCACCCGGCTCACCTGGCGTCGCGTCCTCGACGTGAATGACCGTGCTCTGCGGAATGTGATCGTCGGACTCGGCGGTTCGGCCGATGGTCTCCCCCGCGAGACCGGCTACGACATCGCCGTCGCCAGTGAGCTGATGGCGATTCTCGCCCTGATCGACGGAGACGACTACGCCTCTGCGCTCAAAGACCTCAGGCAGCGGACCGCGCGCGTGGTCGTTGGACAGTCCAAGGCCGGCGAGCCCATCACCCTCGAGGACCTGGGGGTGGCAGGGGCGGCCTCGGTCCTCATGAAGGACACCCTCCATCCCACCCTGATGCAGACACTGGAAGGTCAAGCGGCCTTCGTGCACGCTGGACCATTCGCCAACATCGCCCACGGGAACTCCTCGATCCTCGCCGACCGGGTTGCCCTCAGCTTGGGCGACTATGTGGTCACCGAGTCGGGATTTGGTGCCGACATGGGAATGGAGAAATTCTTCGACATCAAGTGCCGCATCTCCGGCCTACGGCCCGACTGTGTGGTCATGGTGGCGACGGTGCGGGCGCTGAAGACGCACGGTGGCGGGCCCAAGGTCGTTGCCGGGCGACCACTCGACTCCGCCTACACCGAGGAGAACCTGTCGCTGTTGGAAGCGGGCATTCCCAACCTCGAGGCGCAGATCGCCAATGCCAGGCGATTCGGCGTTCCCGTAGTCGTGGCAATCAACGGCTTCCCGACCGATACCAAGGCCGAGCACGACCTGATCGAGCGAATGGCCACCGCTGCCGGAGCCGAAGCCGCGGTCGTCACCGAGCACCACTCGAAGGGCGGTGCGGGTGCTTTAGACCTCGCCGAAGCCGTTGCCCATGTCGCCGACCAGCCCAGCGAGTTCGAGTTCCTCTACCCGCTAGACCAATCGATCAAGGCGAAGATCGAGACGATCGCCACCCAGATCTACGGTGCCGACGGAGTCGAGTACTCACCTACCGCGGAACGCCAGATCTCCGACTATGAACGCGCCGGCTATGGAGCTCTCCCGATTTGCATGGCCAAGACGCATCTGTCGATCAGCCACGACCCATCCCTCAAGGGCGCACCCAGCGGCTTCACCGTCCCGGTGCGCGAGGTGCGGGCATCGGTTGGTGCGGGCTTCATCTATCCGCTCCTCGGCGAGATGAGGACCATGCCGGGTCTGGGGGCCAAGCCCGCCTTCATGCAGGTCGACATCGACGACGACGGCAACGTCGTCGGGCTGTTCTA
>JBBDHT010000092.1:14302-39366 GCA_040880765.1 Acidimicrobiia bacterium
GGTGGACAGCCTCAGCTGATCACCATCTACTGGCGGGACATCCCCGCCCAGGTCACCGCACGGGCCGATCGGATACGAGTGAGCGCCAAGCTGGACGACCGGTTTCAGACGGCCATCGACGGGGCGGCCACCAGGGCTGGCAAGACCGATGACGACGCCTATCTCGCCGAGTGGCGGGAGGAGCGCAAGCCATGCGGCGCCGATCTGGAGGCAGCCGTGGCGGCCAGAAAGGTCGAGTTGGAAGACTACTTCACACCCGAGCGGCTCAGGGAGTACGTCAGATCAGGGGGACAGGCGCTGTGACATGAGATGAGAGGCAACATCGGGCAGCAGAAAAGGGGATCTACCCGGCGAACTAGAAGCGTCTCGATCAGGCGCCGTGTCGTCGTTTGAGCTCCTCGACCACTGCCGGCACCACCTCGTGGAGGTCGCCGGTGACTGCATAGTCGGCCTTGGTCACCATCGGCGCCTCAGAGTCGGTGTTGATCGCCAGGACGGTCTTCGAGGCCATCATCCCCACCCAATGCTGGATGGCCCCGCTTATCCCGCAGGCGATGTAGAGGTCAGGGGCAACCACGGTCCCGGTCTGGCCGACCTGGTCCGAGTGCGGCCTCCAGCCGTTGTTGGTGACCACTCTCGAGCAGCCGACCACTCCACCGAGGAGGTCGGCGAGCTCCTCGAGCGGGCCGAAGCCATCAGGGCTTCCCACCCCGCGGCCCCCGCTCACCACAACCGGGGAGGTTGCAAGGGTCACGCCTTCGGCCGTGGTGACGCGATCGACAACCCCGGTGACCAGGTCCTGGTCCGACAGGTCGGGGGTGAAGGTCTCCGTGGTCATTTCGCGCGGCGATTCGACCGGGGTCGCTTCGACACTGTGCTCGGCGACGGTGAGCAGCTTCAACGGGGCTTCCAGCTCGGCTTGCTCCAGCAGGCTCCCGCCCCAACGCCTGCGGACGATGCCCCATGAATCGCCCGCCGGGTCGACCTCCCGGCAGTTGGCCACCATTGGAAGCCCGGTGATGGCACCCACATGTGCCATCACCTCATTTCCTCGCTCGGTGCCGGTCGTGACCACGGCCTGAGCCTCCAGCGCCCCGGCAAGCTGGACGACGGCTGTGGCCCAGGCCGTCGGGTTGTAGTCATCGAGGGCGTCATGGCGGACCAAGTGGGTCACCGAAACCCCGAAGTCCTCAAGCCCTTCGATCTCGGCGCCCACTACGACAGCGTGGAGGTCTGTCCCGAGCGAATCGGCAAGGCTTCGGGCGAGGGTAAGGCCCTGAAGTGTGGTCTCTTCGAGAATGCCCCGGTCGTGTGTGATGAGAGCCAGGATCATGAGCCCACCACCCGGAGCTCTTCGAAGAGGTCGACGACCGCCGATGCTGCCTCGGCACCACTGCCCAGGATCACCGTCTCCGACACTTCGATCTCAGGCGTGATCAACCTGACCATGCGCTGACCGCTCGCTGCCCGCTCTGCCGGGATCTGCTCGACCTCGACTTTCTTGGCGTTGAGACGACCCTTCAATGTGGGATAACGTGGGAGATTGATCCCCTCCTTGACCGCTACTACCGCCGGTCGCGGGACCAAATAAATCTCCGAGCCCGTCGGTGTCTCTCTGCGAAGACGAAGCGAGTCTGCCTCGACGTCGATCTCCTTGATCCCGCTGACAACCGGGCGCCCAAGGCCATGGGCGACACGTATGCCCACCTGATATCCGCCGGAGTCAGCCGACTCGTTGCCAAACAGGATGAGATCGAATTCCCCGTCGGCCTCCAGCGACTGAATCGCCGAGGTGATGGCGCTGGCTGTCGAGATCGGGTCCCAGTCTGAGCCGTCAGTCGGGATGAGCACTGCCTGGTGGGCGCCCACCGCCAGTGACGCCCTCAACTGGTCCTCGGATTCGGACGGGCCGAGGGTGAGGACGGTGACGGTCCCGTCACTGGCCTCCGCGATCCGAACCGCCTCCTCCACCGCGCATTCCTCGTGGGGGCTGATGGCGAATGACAGCAGCTTGGTGTCGATCGACCGGGCGTCCTCCGTGAGGATGATCCTCGCACCCGGAGCGGGGACTCTCTTGATGCAGACGAGAACTCTCACCGCAGACCCCTACTTCATCCGCTCGTTGTCCGGATCGAAGAGCGGCGTGCTACCTGCGACCGCCACCCTCACCGGGTAGAGCTCGTTCATGTACATGACCTGGAGATCGGTCCCCGCGACTGCGTGCTCGGGGGGCAGATAGGCCATCAGCAGGTATTTACCCACGGACGGGCCCGCACCGGCGCTCGTCACCCGCGACACACGGCCCCTCGAGTCGAGAATTCGCTCGCCGTCGAGCGTCAGAATGGGCTCATTGCCCCCGGTGGGGAATCGGTTGGTGCCGTCGGCGAAAGTGTGGTCTTCCATGGTGAGAGTGCACAGAAGGGCCGCCGGGTCCTCTTCTCGGGCCTTCAGATAAGCAGCCTTGCCGATGAAGTCGGCCTTCTTGACCCGGGGCCGGTCCAGACCGGCCTCGATCGGGTTGTACTCGGACTCGAGCTCGGCGCCCATGAGCCGATAACCCTTCTCCAGCCGCCCGCTCGTCCCGTATACACCGGCGCCGACCGGGACGACATCGAGGTCCTGTCCCGCCTCCCACAGGGTGTCCCATAGAGCCAGCCCGTGCTGCATCGTGGTATAGACCTCCCAGCCGAACTCGCCGACGTAGGAGATCCGGAACAGACGCGCGGGGATCGACCCGATGTTGACCGCCTTGGTGAACCCGTAGGGCAGAGCCTCGTCCGAGATGTTGTCGTCGGTGACCTTCTCCATCAAATCTCGGGCTCTCGGCCCCCACACGCCGACGGTGCAGATGGTCGAGGTCTTGTCCTCGAAGTGGACCGAGCCGTCTTCGGGCAGCCACTTCTCAAACCAGTATTTGTCTCGCGGCCCATCGAATCCACCGCTGATGATGCGGTAATGGTCCTCACCGATTCGCATGATGGTGAGATCAGCCCGGAATCCGCCTTCTTCGGTGAGTAGGGGCGTGTAGACCGCCCGGCCCACCCCGACATCACACTTGTTGACGGCCATCCTCTCGATGTACTCGACCACGCTCGGGCCGGTCACGTCGAATATGGCAAAGGCCGTGACGTCCACCATCCCGACGCCTTCCCGCATCGCCAGGTGCTCGGCGCTCTGAATCGGCGACCACCATCTGGCGTCCCACTCGTGGGGTCGCTCCGGGATCTGCTCGCGATATTTCTCCACGAGGGCGGAGTTGGTCTCATACCAGTGCGGGCGCTCCCAACCACCGGCCTCGAAGAAGAGCGCTCCGAGTGCAGTTGTCCGGGGGTGGAACGGGCTCGTTCTCTTGTTTCGCTCGCTTTCCCACTGCTCCCTCGGGTGGACAATGCCGTAGGTCTTGTTGAAGTGCTCCGCGCACCGGGCGAGAACATGGGCCTCACTCCGCTGATACTCATAGAAGCGGGCCACGTCCGACGCATGAGGGTCGATCTCTGGATACCCCTGCGTCATCCATTCGGCAATGGCGCGTCCGGTGCCCGGTCCCTCCTTGATCCAGATGGCCGCACATGACCAGAGTCCCCGGACCTCGGTCTCGCCCACGAGTGGCATCGCGTCGGGGGTCAGCGATAGCAGGCCGTTGATCCCGTATCTCATCTCTGCATCAGCCAGAATGTCCGGCATCAGCTCGAGAGCCTGTTCGAGTTGCAGGTCGAAGTCTTCCTCCGTGAGCGGTAGCTCGGTTGGCGAGAGACGTGCCTGATCGATCGAGGGAATCGTGTCCGGATGGTGAAAGATTGGCCGGTGGGCGTAGGACCCGATCTCCATCGAGCCCCCCGTCTGGCGCTCGTAGCAGTAGGTGTCCATATCCCGAACGATGGGATAACCGATCTCGTTTCCGGTTTCCTGAAGGATCGGTATCGGGCCCACGTCGATCATCTGGTGGACCGCCGGCGTGAGCGGGATCGTGGCCCCTGCCATGCGGGCAATCCGGGGGCTCCAGACACCGCAGGCAACGACCACATAGTCGGTCTCGACCCGGCCGCGGTCCGTGACCACGGCCTTCACCCTCCCCCGCCCGGTCTCGATATCGAGGACCTCGGTGTTCGGGGAGACGGTGAGAGCGTCCTTCGACATCGCGCTCTCACGCATGAGAGTGCCTGCCTGCAAGGAGTCGACCACCGACACGCTCGGCGTGTACCAACCGCCAACGAGGATTTCGGCGTTGATGAAGGGCACCATTTCCTCGATCTCCGCAGGTGTGAGGAGATAGGAGTCGATCCCCCACGCCTTGGCCGAGGTCATCCTGCGACGCAGCTCCTCCATCCGCTCCTGGGTTCGTGCGACTTCGATGCCGCCGCTGACCGTGTTAACGCCCATCTCCTCGTATTGCTGCTGGCTGTCGAGGGTCAGATGAGCCATTTCCTTGTTGTGATCGACGGGAAAGATGAAGTTCGAGGCGTGTCCCGTCGAGCCACCCGGGTTGGGCAGCGGGCCCTTGTCGACCTGGACGATGTCACGCCAGCCGAGCTCGGCGAGATGGTGGACCACGGAGTTGCCGACAATGCCGGCTCCGATGACTACAACGTTAGCGGAAGTGGGCAGGTCGCTCACGGATTCACTCCTATCGCCGGTGGCGTTTCGCTTGATAACTGCGGCCGCGCGAATCCCGGGCGAATTGAATCACGGATTGCCCTTTCGCTCCGCGATTTCGAGCCCTAGACTCCCGTTTACAATTGGCCATGCCACTGTACAGTACACGTTCCACCTAGTGGTACAGCTGAGGAGGACGGATGAGCGAAGAAGAACTCGATCTTTCTACCCTGCCCGACGACGAGCTCGTCGCCCAGATGCACGACGATCTCTACGACGGGCTCGCTGAGGAGATCACCGAAGGAACCAACATCCTGCTCTCCCGTGGCTGGAGTGCGCAGAGGGTCCTCAACGAGGCGTTGGTCGAGGGCATGCGCATCGTCGGCATCGACTTCAGAGACGGGATTCTCTTCGTCCCCGAGGTCCTCCTTGCAGCCAAGGCGATGAAGGCCGGTATGGCGATAATTCGCCCGTTGCTCGTCGAGACCGGGGCCGAGACAGTCGGCAGCATTGTCATCGGCACCGTCAAGGGCGACATCCATGACATCGGCAAGAACCTGGTCGGCATGATGCTCGAGGGTGCGGGTTTCGAAGTATTCGACCTCGGGATCAACACGGATGCCGAAGAGTTCATCCAGGCGCTGGACGAGCACAAGCCGGACATCCTCGGCATGTCCGCCCTGCTGACGACGACGATGCCCTACATGAAGGTGGTCATCGACGCGCTGGTCGAGAAAGGGATTCGCGACGACTACATCGTGCTCGTAGGAGGAGCGCCCCTCAACGAGGAGTTCGGCGACGCGGTTGGTGCAGACGCCTATTGCCGTGACGCCGCCGTTGCTGCGGATACCGCCAAGAGACTGGTACTGGAGAAGCGTGGGACAGCAGCCTGACACCCATAATGTCCTGGTGGTCGGGTGCGGTGCCCTGGCCAGAGAGCTTCTCGACGTCATTGCGATCAACGGCTTGAGAAACGTGAAAGTCGATTGTCTGCCGGCCGCCCTCCACAATCGCCCCGAGATGATCCCTGATGCAGTCAGGGCCCGGCTCGAGCTGGCCACAGAGTACGACCGGGTGTTCGTGGCATACGGGGACTGTGGCACCGGTGGGCGGCTCGATACCGTTCTCGACGAGTTCGGAGTCGAGCGACTTCCCGGCGCACATTGCTACCAGTTCTTTGCGGGGGTCGACGAGTTCACCGCTATCCAGGACGCTGAGATCGGGACGCTCTACCTCACCGACTTCCTGGCCCGTCACTTCGATCGTCTCATCTGGCGGGGCCTCGGCCTGGATCGCTGGCCCGAGCTGGCAGACGACTATTTCGCCAACTACACCCGCGTGCTGCACCTGGCCCAAACCGACGACCCAGCGACGGAGAGCGACGCCCGGGAAGCCGCCAGCCGCCTGGGCCTGCGCTTCGAGCGCAGATACGTCGGTTACGGCGAAATGGAGCCTGCCGTTGTCGAGATCTCCCGGGCCCGAAAGGCGATCCCCGCATGACCCACACCGTCGTCGGCTCGGCCACCAGGGAAGTCGTGGTCGGCTTCGACCAGCCTTTCGTCATAATCGGGGAGCGGATCAACCCGACTGGTCGCAAGGTCCTGGCGGAGGAAATGAGAGTTGGTAATTACTCTCGTGTCGAAGCCGACGCGATAGCGCAGGTCGCGGCGGGCGCCCGCATGCTCGATGTCAACGCAGGGATACCTCTCGCCGACGAGCCTGCAATCCTGGCCGCCGCAGTCAAGCTCGTGCAGTCGATTACAGACGTGCCACTCTCCATCGACTCCTCCATCGTCGAAGCGCTCGAAGCCGGGCTCTCGGTGTATCAGGGAAAGGCACTGGTCAACTCGGTGACCGGAGAGGACGAGCGACTCGAAGCCGTGCTTCCGCTCGTGGCCAGGCACGGAGCAGCGGTCGTGGCCATCAGCAACGACGAGACCGGGATCTCCGAGGACCCCGATGTCCGCTTTGCCGTGGCCGAGAAAATCGTCAACAGGGCAGCGGACCACGGCATACCCCGCGAGGACGTGATCGTGGACCCGTTGGTGATGCCGGTCGGTGCGTTGCCCACTGCTGGCTTGCAGGTCTTTCGCCTATTGCGTCGTCTGCGCGAGGAGCTGAAGGTGAACACGACCGTCGGCGCATCCAACATCAGCTTCGGGCTTCCCAAGCGCGTGGGGATCAACTCTGCGTTCCTGGCGATGGCAGCGGCCAGCGGCCTCACGTCGGCCATCACCAATCCTCTCGAGCCCGAGATCATCCGGGCCGTCATGGCAGCCGATGTCCTCACCGGGGTCGACCCCGACTGCACCCGGTGGATCCGGGCTCAACGAGAGCCGATATTGGAGGGAGCCAGCGCCAGACGGCGCACCGGCAGGCGCTCTCGAGAAGCGTGAGCAGCGCCAGGATCCTGTTCACACCGTCCGGTCGCCAGGGAGACGTGGAGACCGGCACCACCATTCTCGATGCTGCCCGCCGGCTCGGTGTCGACCTGGATTCGATCTGCGGCGGTCGGGGCATATGCGGCAGGTGCCAGATCCAGATCGGGAGTTCGAAGAGCATCCCCCTCGACCCCGGCCGCATCTCTGGCCCGGGGCCGACCGAGCTGGACTACCGGGGGCGGCGCCCACTCGCGGAAGGGCACCGGCTCGGATGCGCCACAACCATCCTCGACGACGTTGTCATTGACGTGCCCCCTGCCAGCCGGGTGCACCGACAGGTCGTGCGCAAACGGCCCGAAGTAGCTGACATCGAGATCGACCCCGTGGTGCGGCTCTTCTACGTCGAAGTGGCAGAGTCCCGGCTCGGCGACGCCGGAAGCGACGAGGCCCAGCTCATGGCCGCACTGACAGCCCAGTGGGATCTGAGCGGGCTGCACATGGACCCCCGCGCCCTGCCGGAGATGCAGGAGTCCCTGACTGTCGGCAAGCTGGCGGTGACGGTTGCGGTCCGGGGCTCGACGATCACCGCAGTCTGGCCCGGGTTTCGTGATCTTTCTCTCGGCGTGGCATTCGACGTCGGGTCGACCACGATTGCGGGGCATCTGTGCAACCTGTTGAGTGGCGAGGTGCTGGCATCCCACGGCGAGATGAACCCCCAGATCCGTTATGGCGAGGACGTGATGAGTCGCGTTAGCTACGCGATGATGAACGACGGAGGTGCGAGCCAGCTCACCGCGGTGGTTCGGGACGCACTCGACGCCGCGGTCGGGAGCCTCGTCGAAGAGGCCGGGGTCGAGCGGCGTGACATTCTCGAGGTGACCCTCGTCGGCAACCCCATCATGCACCATCTCTTTTTGGGCCTGGACCCGATCCCGTTGGGGTCAGCCCCGTTTGCGCTCGCCACCGATCGGGCAGTTCACATCGAGGCGTCCGAACTCGGGATAACCGCCCACCCGAGGGCCGCTGCCTATGTGCTTCCCTGCGTGGCCGGGCACGTCGGGGCCGACGCGGCAGGGGCCATGCTCTCCGAGAGCCCACATCGGTCGGACTCGATCCAGCTTCTCGTCGATGTCGGCACCAACGCCGAGATCGTCCTCGGCAACTCCAACCGGCTCCTGGCTGCCTCGAGCCCCACCGGGCCTGCCTTCGAAGGCGCCCAGATCTCATCCGGGCAGCGTGCAGCCCCGGGGGCAATCGAGCGCGTGCGTATCGACCGGGACACCCTCGAGCCCCGGATCAAGGCCGTGGGCTCCGAGTACTGGTCAGACGAGGATGGTTTCGAAGCGGAGGCTGCCGAGACACCAATCACGGGCATCTGTGGCTCGGGGATCATCGAAGTGATCGCGGAGCTCTTCCTTGCGGGCGTGATCGGCGAGGACGGCGATATTCGCGAACGGGCAGGCTCGGGGAGGGTGCTGGCTTCGGGCAGAACGTTCAGCTACCTCCTCTGGGACGGCCCCACCCCGATCCTCGTCACCCAGGAGGACGTCAGGGCGGTGCAGCTGGCCAAAGCGGCCCTCCAGGCCGGGGCAAGGCTGTTGATGGACCACTTCGGCACCGACACTGTCGACCAGATCCGCCTGGCAGGCGCTTTCGGCAACCACATCGACCCGATGTATGCAATGGTCCTGGGGATGATCCCCGACTGTGACCTCGACAGGGTGTCGGGAGCAGGAAACGCGGCCGGGACAGGAGCGCTCATAGCTCTGCTCAACGGGGGAAAGCGCGACGAGATCGAAGAGCTGGTCGCCGGGGTGGAGAAGATCGAGACCGCCACAGAGCCTCGATTCCAGGAGCACTTCGTGGCATCACTTGCAATTCCTCACAAGACGGCCGAATACCCGCATCTCTCGATGAAGGCCGAGCTCCCCGAGCGGTCGAGCTCAACCGGGAGAGGGCGCCGCCGGCGAAGCCACACGCAAAGGAGAGCCAGCGATGAGTGAGGAGCCAAGACGACGCCGCGGAGGTGGAAGGCAAGCACGACGCAGCGCACGGGATTCCGCCGACCAGCCGCCTCCCTACCTGACCAGGGCAATCCCCCCCACTGAGATCGTCTCCGAAGATGGCCTGGCCACCATCGAGCGCAACGCTGACACGATTCTCGAGGAAGTGGGTATCGAGATCGTCGACTTTCCCGAGGCCCTCGGGATCTACGAAGACGCCGGGGCGCGGGTCGACGGAACAAGAGTCAGGTTCCCGAGGGGCATGTGCCGCGACCTGGTCACTGCTACCGCGCCAGCGAAGTTCACCCAACACGCCCGCAACCCCGAGAAGTCGGTCGAGATCGGCGATCCCCACATGGTCCTGGCACCCGCCTACGGGTCTCCGTTCGTGCGCGACCTGGAGAGCGGACGCCGATACGCAACCCTCGAAGACTTCCACAACTTCGCCAAGCTGACGTACTCGTCACCCCAGCTCCATCATGGGGGCGGGACGCTTTGCGAGCCGGTGGACCTCCCGGTCAACAAGCGGCACTTCGACATGATCTACGCCCATGTCAGGTATAACGACAAGCCGTTCATGGGCTCGGTCACGGCTCCGGAGCGGGCCCAGGACACCGTCGACATGGCGAAGATCGTCTTCGGTGACGAGTTCATTCAGGAGAAAACCGTGTTGCTGTCCTTGTGCAACGCAAACTCTCCATTGTCGTGGGACCGGGCCATGTTGGGATCGGCCAAGGTCTATGCGGAGAACAATCAAGCAACGATCATCACGCCGTTCATCCTCGCCGGGGCAATGGCACCGGTCACCGTCGCCGGCACCGCGGCACAGACATTGGCCGAGGCACTGGCGGGAATGGCCTTCACCCAAATCGTAAGGCCCGGAGCCCCTGTGGTCTTTGGGTCCTTTGCCAGTTCGATGTCAATGCAATCGGGGGCGCCAACCTTTGGCACACCCGAGCCTGCGATGGTGTTGTTCACAGTTGCCGCCCTGGCACGACGCCTCGGTGTGCCTTTCCGCAGCGGTGGCAACCTGACGGCTTCGAAGGTCCCCGACGCCCAGGCGGCTTACGAGAGCGCAGCCACATTCATGCCTACGATGCTGGCCGGGACGAACTTCGTCCTCCACTCGGCCGGGTGGCTCGAGGGTGGGCTTGCAATGGGGTACGAGAAGTTCATCCTCGACGCCGACATGGCAGGAATGGCCGAGACCCTCATCGGAGGCGTCGACCTGTCGGAGAACGGCCAAGCGATGGAGGCGATACTCACCACCGGGCCGGGCCAGCACTATCTCGGCACCGAGCACACTCTCGCCAATTACGAGAAGGCCTTCTGGCGCTCGACAACCGCCGACAGCAACAGCTTCGAGCAGTGGGAGTCGGAAGGGGCCAAAGAATCCGCCGAGCGAGCCCACGAACGATGGAGACAGATGCTCGCCGACTACGAGGCGCCTCCGCTCGACGACGAGGTGGAACACGAACTCAGCGAATGGATACGCTCCCGCAAAGAATCGTTCCCGGACTCGGATGTGTCATGACCGCTACATCCCTCCAGATCGATCGTCTGTCCACCGAAGGGATAAGCGCGATACGAAGGGCCCTCGAGAATCCCATATTCGAGCTGATTCCCCTGAAGAACGCCCTCGACCAATCGGCCTTCGTGCCCGATGGGGCAACCGTGAGCGTCACCGCATCCCCCGCCAAGGGGATGATGGCCACGGTCGATCTCTCTCTGGAGCTCCAACAGCGCGGCTTCGATGCGATACCTCACTTGTCGGCTCGCTCAACGAAGGACCGGTCCCAGCTGGAGGCGATCCTGACGCGTCTGGATCGAGCAAAGATCACGAGGGCTTTCGTCGTGGGCGGCGACGCCGAGGAACACGGCGAGTTCTTCGACGGACTGGCACTGCTCAGGGCGATGGAGAAAATGGGCCACGGTCTCACCGAAATTGGAATACCCGGCTACCCGGAGGGCCATCACATCGTGGCGGACGAGACCATCGAAGCGGCTTTGAAAGAGAAGGCTCCTTTTGCCTCCTACGTGACCAGCCAGATGTGCTTCGCTCCCGATGCGATCTCGAGCTGGGTGAGACAGCTCCGTGAGAGCGGGATCGGACACGGAGTTTTCATCGGCATCCCTGGAGTCGCCGAGTTGGCCAAACTGATCACCCTGTCCCTGCGCATCGGCGTTGGTGCCTCCAGCCGCTTCCTTTCGCACAACAAGGCGTTGGCAGGAAGGCTGGTGCGGCCCGGCGGCTACTCCCCTGACGACCTGATCATCGGCCTGGCTCCTCTGCTCGCCGAGCCAACAGCCAAGGTGAAAGGTTTCCACATCTACACCTTCAACCAGGTAGAGACGACCGAGGAGTGGCGCCAAGACATGCTGGATGCTTTGACGTGACGACCGACGTGTTTCCCGATTTCCTCAATGGGCGAAACGAATACCGGCAGGTGACAGGGACGCGAACCACTGTCGTGCATTAGCCGCGACATTGGAGTTGTACCGCTATGCGGCACAAGGATCGTATGCTGGTGCGTCTATGGCCCATGTCGAGTCCGTCGCAAGAGCGATGAAAGTCATCGAAGCCCTGGCGATGTCGCCTGCAGGGCTTTCGGAGATGGCGCGCCGAGTCGGACTTCCTAAGAGCACCGTGGCCCGCCTCCTCTCCACACTCGAGGCGACTGAAGCCGTAGAACGCACCGAAGAAGGGCGCATGTACCGGCTCGGGCCCATGATCCAACGTCTCTCCGCAGCTGCCGGTGGGCCCGCTCAGCTCGCAGCGTTCGCCCGGCCCTACCTGGAGAGGCTGACATCGATCACCGGCGAGGCGGCTGGTTTCTCGATACCCGACGGCTACCGGGTCCATTACATCGACCAGACCGAGGCCACCCATCCCGTCCAGGTCAGGGACTGGACAGGTGAGCTGATCCCTATGCACCTGGTGCCATCAGGCCTGGTGATCATGGCCCACTGGCCCACAGAGCAGACCGACCGCTACCTGCGCCGCCCGCTCGAAGCCACCACCCCCAACTCGGTGAACGACGGCGACGCTATCCGGCAGCGTCTCTCCCAAATCCGCTCGCGTGGCTACATATGGGGCTTCGAGGAGCTCGTCGAAGGGATCAACTCGGTTGCAGCGCCTGTGTTCGAGAAAGACACCATCACCGCAGCCATTCATGTGCACGGTCCCGCCTATCGCTTCCCGAGCCCAGGGGACGAGGAGCGCATCGGTGAGGCCGTGACAGACGCGGCGCGGCGCCTGTGGGAGGCCATGGCCCGCTGACCGCGAGAAACCGGGTCTAGACCCTGGAAGCCTTCCCGTTGCGCCGTGCCTTCTTCGCGGTGTCAACGATCCGACGCGGGATGTAGGTGGAGCGGGCAGGTACCGAGACATATGGCTGCGGCTCGATGCCCTCGATGACCGGCCTCCGGACGATGCGGTACAGGCCAAAGAGCCCGATCGCCCCGTGGACCACGGTGATAGTCCAGAAGAACCCGGCCGGGCCCACCGCGGTCATGGCGACTGAGGCCAGCAGCGGGCCGAAGATCGATCCAACTCCCGTCAGGAAGACAATGGCCACGCTCCCGGTGACCGCGCGCCCGGGGGGTAGCACGTCCACGACGTGGCTCAGGGCGAGCGAGTAGATAGGGAAAGACAAACCTCCTAGGAGGAGCATCACGCCGACGATGCCGACGCTCTCCGGCGACATGCCGATGCCGATCGCGCCGACAGCAACGGCCCCGAGGGTCACCAGGAGAATGGCGCGTCGACGATCCATGTGATCGGACATGTGCCCGATGGGCCATTGCAAAAGAACCGACCCTACGGCTGCGGCGGCAACGAAGGCAGCCGTGCGCGCATTGGACATGCCCACCTGCGTCGCATACACACCTGCCATTCCGAGCAGGGCCCCGTTGGCGATGCCCGCCCCGACCGCGGTGATCACACCAACTGGAGCAGCCTCATAGATCTCGCGTGACCTCATCGATGGAGGCGGCTCGAAGGCGGGGGCCGTGTTGATCGAGAGGGACACCGGGGCAATGGCCAGCGCCATCAGGGCACCTGCCACCAAAAAGAGCGTCTGGCCCAGAGGACTCCCGAAGACCAGGCCGATCTGGCCC
The DNA here is from genome assembly GCA_040880765.1 of Acidimicrobiia bacterium. Lineage (GTDB taxonomy): Bacteria > Actinomycetota > Acidimicrobiia > Spongiisociales > ZC4RG35 > MA-ANB-1. The sequence goes on from JBBDHT010000092.1 coordinate 27,399, forward strand.
GCCGCGAGGCCCCCCATGGCAAAAACCATGTACAGCGCCATGACCCTTCCCCGATTCTCATTGGTGACGGCGTCGTTCAACCAGCTCTCGACCACCACGTAGAGGCCGGCCATGGCAAAACCGAACACGAGCCGTAGCCCGATCCAGGCAAATGGGGCTACCCATACCGCGTGGATCAGCGCTGCTGTGGCGACCAAAGACGAGAGGCCCGCAAAGACCCTGATGTGCCCGACCCGGGCCATGATCGTCGGGGTGAGTCGCGACCCGGCGAGAAAACCGCCGAAATAGGCGGCCATGATGAACCCGGTTGTCGTAGTAGTGAACCCCTCGAGTTCGGAACGAACTCCAATGAGCACCCCGATGAGCCCATTGCCCATCATGATCAGCAAGAGCGCGGCGAACAGGCCCCAGGCGGAGAGGAAGGTGTTATGAGCAGGCGATTCTGTGCGCGTTTGGGTCATTCTTGGTGCTAGCCAGCTTTCAGCCCGGAACGAGTCTTGGATCGGACTACTTCGAGATTTCGAATTCTCTCACCGTCAGAGTACAACGTGAAAACACCCCATAGGGGAGCCCGTTCACTCCAACCGATTCATCGGCACTCTCCCTGCCCAACCTGAGGGTCTGCGGGAGGGATCGGTCGTTTCTCCCTATGCCCAAGGCGGTGCCGGCTCGAGACAGACATCGATCAAATTCTCACGGCTGCGTCATGCCTCCAACGCGCTCCTCACCCGTGTACAGGGTGAAGCCACCATCACGGAGAAATCCGATGACCGTCATCCCGAATTCCTCGGCGAGCTCCACCGCCAGGCTCGACGCCGCGGACACACCGCAGACCAGGGAGATGCCGGCAACTGCGGCCTTCTGGGTTATCTCGAAGGAGACACGCCCCGATACCATCAGCAGGAGTGGCTCCAGGGGCCAGGTCCCCGACGCCAGATGCCCGACCAACTTGTCTACGGCATTGTGTCGGCCGATGTCTTCGCGTACGGCGAGGATCTCACCCTCCGGATCGAAGGCTGCCGCGGCGTGGAGGCCGCCGGTCTCGTGGAACGCGTCCTGTCTCTCCAGGAGGCGTGATGGCAGAGAGAGGATCGTCGCGGCGCCGACGATCGGCCCATCCGGTGGCGTGGCCCCGCTGATGCGTATGGCGTCGATCGAGGCCTTCCCGCAAACGCCACAGGACGACGTCGAGTAGAAGTTCCGCTGAAACTGGGACGGATCGACGGTCACCAGGTCTGTCGTGACCAGGTTCCACCGTCCCTCATCCAGATCGACCACCTCTTTGACCTCGTCAGGGCTGCTCACAATGCCCTCGGTCACGGCGAATCCGAGGGCGAGGTCGGCGTCTGCACCCGGAGTCCTCATCAGAACAGCGAGTGGGATTCCATCGAGACGGATCTCCATGGGCTCTTCGACCACCAGGCTGTCGTCGACGGCTCGAACCCCGTCGCGGAACCTCATCACCTGCCGGGTCGTCACCGGTTTTGGATCAGCCATCAAGGCCGCTACTGACGAAACTCCATCCGAATCGACCCTTGATGCAGAGGTTGCCGAGGGTCACATCGTGGTCGTGTGGCGAGGAGACTTTCACAATGGAATCGTCCTGGGTATGGACATCGAGGTTGCAGCCCACGCCACAGTAAGAACAAACGGTGCGGGTCACCTGCTGTGTCGACTCGTCCCAGGTGCCCTGCTCGCGCATGTCGAACTCCACTTTTCCCACCAGCGCACCGGTAGGGCAGACCGCGATGCAGTTGCCGCAGTACACACATGCCGAGTCCGGCAGAGCGAAATCGAACTCCGTTGAGATGCGAGCATCGAAGCCCCGGCCGGCAACCGCGATCGCAAAGGTGTTCTGGTGTTCGACCCCACAGGCGTCGACGCATCGGTAGCAGAGGATGCAACGGCTGTAGTCACGGACGTAGAGATCATCCTCGACCTTCACCGGCTCATGGACGCCAGCGGCGACAGAAGGGTCGGGAGGAGGGTGGTGCCCCGGGGTGGGTGCAGACCTGGAGGTCTTCTGGGCCGGGGAGCCGAAACGGTCGGGCACCGCACCTGCATCCTCCATCCACATCTGCAGGTCCTCACCCGATCGATCGAGCTCGCTGGCCGAGCCGAGCAGCTCCATCACGAGGCGACGGCTGTGCCGGGCACGATCGGTGTCGGTCTTGATATCCATACCATCGTTCAGCTCCCTGGAGCACGACGGGACAAGAGTGCGCGAGCCCTCGAGCTCGACGACACACACCCGGCAGGCGTTGGCAGGCGTCATGGTGGGGCCATAGCAAAGAGTTGGCAGATCGACACCGGCCTGCCGGCAAGCGTCGAGGACTGTGGCGCCCGCAGGCACCGCAACGGGCTGGCCGTTGACGGTTGCGGAGATAGTCACCGGCTGAGACTCTGTCGTCTTCATATGGGTGCTCCCGGTAGGCGGAGGTCGATGGCGGACTGAATGGCCGATGCCGCAGTCTGTCCGAGGCCGCAGATCGAGGCGTCGGTCATGACCAGGGCCAGGTCATCCAGACGGGCCCGTTCCGCCTCGATCGAGCCTAGTGGCCGGCCGACTTCGAGACGGGCCAGCGCCTCCTGTTGTCGCACCGTGCCGATACGACACGGCACGCACTGGCCGCAGGACTCGTCTCTGAAGAACTGTGCGATGCGCCTCAACACGGGAGCGAAGTCAGTCACGGAGTCGAAGACGATCACCGCCCCCGAGCCGAGGGTGGCGCCTGCTTCGCGGGTGTCTTCAAATGTGAGGGGCATTCCCATGGCCTCGGTGTCGACGAACTTACCAGCCGCACCGCCGAGCAGCACCGCACCGATGTCTTCAGCGCCGGCGAGGTCGAGGAGAGCACCCAGGGTCGTGCCGAATGGGACCTCGTAGACCCCGGGCCTCGCGACAGACCCCGAGACACAGAACAACTTGGGGCCGGTCGACTGCTCCGTGCCGGTGTGGGCAAACGCCTCGCCGCCGTCGCCGATCACCAACAGCGCGGCAAGGAGGGTCTCGATGTTGTTGACGCCCGTGGGCTTGCCGAACAACCCATGCTGGGTCGGGAACGGAGGCTTCTGCCTGGGCTCGCCCCGCTCCCCCTCGATCGACGCGAAGAGCGCCGTCTCCTCTCCGCAGATATACGCACCGGCGCCGCGTCGCACCTCTAGCTCGAAGTCGAAGCCCGCCCCGGCGAGGTCGGCGCCGAGCAGACCCGCCCCGATGGCCTCATCGATTGCATGATTTATCCGGCGCTCGGCAGTCGGGTACTCCCCGCGCACATAGACGTATCCCTTTGTCGCGCCGGTGGCGTATCCGTAGATGGTCATCGCCTCGACCAGCGCATAAGGGTCGCCTTCCATCAGTAGACGGTCCTTGAAGGTCCCCGGCTCCGACTCGTCGCCGTTGGCGACCACATACTTGGTCGGACCCGGAGCGTCCCGGACTCCCTTCCACTTGATCCCAATGGGGAACGCCGCCCCGCCTCGACCTTTGAGCCCGGACTTCTCCAGCTCCTCGATGACACCCTCGGGCCCCAGCTCGAGGGCACGGCGAAATGCCTCATAGCCGCCGGAGCTGCGATAGGCGTGAAGGCTCGACGGGTCATTCCCGATACGGCGGAGAAGCTCGAGGTGCTCCCGGTCCTGATGAACCACTCCGGGTTCGAGCTCTTCGAACTCGACCCGACGCACCGAGTCGACATCGACCGGGGCCGCATTCGCATAGCCCTCGCCTGGCTTATGGAACATCGCAGCCGGGGCCCGGTCGCATTGCCCGAGACACGGGCTTCGCTCCCATCTGATCCCGTTGGATCCCGACGCGACATCGAGAGCGTCGCATAGCTCCTCGGCTCCCTGGCGGGCGCACACAATGTCGTCACAGATATGGATCGTGGTGCCGCCGGGCTGATCCGTGTCGAAGAGGGCATAAAACGTGGCCACCCCGTAGGCCTCAGCCGGAGGGACCGTCAGCCGATCGGAGATGTAGCCGAGCGCTCCCCGGGAAACTGCACCCACCGCGTCCTGCACGGCATGGAGGGCAGGCAGGAGCAGGTGACGCTGCTCGCGCACCGCGCGGCCTCCAAACGCAACCCGACCGTCAAGGTTGGAGAAACCCCCTCCCGTCCAACCGGAGCTGGCCGGGCCCAATACGGAGTCGACTGCGGATCTCTCTTCGTCGCTGGGTCGATACAGGAGGTTCCGGATGTCCATGGGTCAGACGAGAGCCGCTACCGGCTCAACCCGGACCGCGGTCGCCTTGAACTCGGCGGTTCCCGATTTGGGGTCCCACGCATCGATCGTCAGCGCATTCACGTCGGTGTCATCGGGAAAGTGGACTGCCATGAAGGCCAGGCCCGGCCGGAGCGAGCGATCGAACCGCACCGGAGCCTCCAGACTGCCGCGTCTCGAGCTGACCTTCACCCGGTCGCCCTCGGACACCCCGAGCGAAACACCGTCCTCGGGTGAGAGGTCGAGGACCCCGTGGATCCTCCTCGGCGAGGAGTACCTCCCACTCTGCACGCCTGTGTTGTAGGAGTCGAGTCGCCGGCCCGTGGTGAGGCGCATCGGGAACTCCTCGGTGAGGGTGTCGACCGGCGCGGCGTACTCGACACCATGAAACGGCGCCCTGTCCCCTGTAACCGGCCGATCCCACAGCCTGCCATGGAGGAATAGCGAGCCCGGATGGTCTTCGTCGGGGCATGGCCATCGGATGCCTTCCATATTGTCGAGGCGCTGATAGGACATCCCGCCGTGGAGCGGGGACAGCCCCCGCATCTCGTCCCAGGCCTCTTCGGCGGTGGGGGTGGGCCAATCATGCCCGAACGCTCGGGCAAGCATGCTGAGCAGCTCGATGTCGCCCCGGGCATCGCCCGGTGGGGGAATCGCCCTGCGGACTCTCTGCACCCGGCGCTCACTCGAGGTAAAGGTTCCCTCGGACTCGGCCCACCCGGCCGCCGGCAGCACCACATCCGCCAACTCGGCTGTAGCCGTGAGAAAGAGGTCCTGGACGACCATGAAGTCGAGCCCGTTGAGGCGTCTCGCCATCTCCTTGCTGTCGGCCTCGGACTGCAACGGGTTCTCACCAAGGATGAACAGCGCCCTGAGAATTCCCTCATCCATCGCCTCGTGCATCAGGCTGATGTGCTTGCCTGCGGTGCCGGGGATCTCGGCTCCCCAAACGGCCTCGAACCTCGCTCTCACCGTGTCGTCTTCTACGTCCTGGAACCCGGGGAGCTTGTTGGGCAGTGCACCCATGTCACCTCCGCCCTGGACATTGTTCTGTCCCCTGATGGGGACCAGGCCCGATCCGTAGCGCCCGACGTGACCGGTGAGGAGGGCGAGATTGATCAGAGCGAGGACGTTGTCGGTGGCGTTGTGATGCTCGGTGATGCCGAGCGTCCAGCACAGTTGGGCGGTCTCGGCCTGACCGTACTCGTGGGCGAGCTGTCGAATCGCGTCCGCCGGGACACCGGTTATGTTCTCGGCCCGCTCGAGCGTGTAGGAGTCGACCGTATCGGCATATTCGTCGAATCCCTCGGTAGCCTCGGCGATGAACTCGGCATCGTGCAGACCCTGGGCGATGATCTCTCTACCGACGGCATTGGCCAGGGCGATATCGGAGCCGACGTCGATCCCGAGCCAGACATCTGCCCATTGAGCTGATGACGTGCGGCGGGGGTCGACTGCGAACATCCGGGCGCCATTGTGGATCCCCTTGAGAACGCGATGAAAGAAGATGGGGTGCGCTTCGCGCGCGTTCGAGCCCCACAGGATGATGAGGTCAGTTTCCTCCATCTCTGGATAAGAACTGGTGCCGCCGCCTGCTCCGAACACTGCCGCCAGACCGGCGACGGAAGGTGCGTGTCAAGTGCGGTTGCAGCTGTCTATGTTGTTGCTCCCCATGATCACCCGGGCGAACTTCTGTGCGATGTAGTTCGTCTCGTTGGTTGCCTTGGAGCAGCTGAACAGGCCAAAGGCGTCGCCGCGATATGGTGCAAGCCCTTCGGCCGCCCTGCCGATCGCCTCATCGAGGCTGGCGGGGCGGAGAGTGCCGTTTTCCCTCACGAGCGGCTCTGTAAGCCTAGCGTAGCTTCGTTTCATCATCACCTCCCTTCGTGGTGGAGTGGTTCCGAGCGTAACGCCCTGCGCGGCTGGCGTCGACAACAACGTCGGCCGGTATCTCCGGAGTCACCCTCACCGAAGGGATCCGGGTCGGTTAGCGTATCCGACGATGCCAACGCCTTATGAAAAGCGAAAGAACGAGATTCCATTCGCTTCGGCCGAGTACATCTCATTCGCCTCGCGGAACTCCTTCCTCGGTGTTCCCTCGGTCACGCCCGACGACCTCGGTGACGGCGATGTCGTCATCATCGGCGCTCCCTTCGATTGGGGAACCACATACCGGCCAGGGGCGCGGTTCGGGCCGCAGGCGATCAGGAACGCCGACTACGGGGCGATGGACGGGTACCGGCCCCACCTGACGACGGGGATCGACCCCTTCGAGGTACTCGGCGTGGTCGATGTCGGAGATGTGTACGTCTATCCCGGCCAACTCGAGAAGTCGATCGACCGTATCGCCGACGCTGTTGAGCACGTGACCCGGGCCGGGAAAGTGCCCATCGTCCTCGGAGGCGATCATTCCATCACATGGCCCGATGCCCTCGGAGTCGCCCGCGTTCATGGGTTCGGCGAGATCGGCCTCATCCACTTCGACGCTCATGCCGACACAGGAATGACCCAGCATGGCTCCCTGATCGGCCACGGGACACCGATGCGACGGCTCATCGAGACGGGGGCAGTCCCCGGCCACCGCTTCGTCCAGATCGGGCTGCGCGGCTACTGGCCGGAACCGGATGTGATGGAGTGGATGTCGGAGCAGAAGATGCGCTGCTACATGATGCAGGACATCGGCGAGCGCGGACTCGATGCCGTCGTCGATGAAGCAGTCGAATACAGCCTCGAAGGCGGGGCCAAGGGTGTGTTCATATCCGTCGACATCGATGTGGTCGACCCCGGTCTTGCACCAGGGACCGGCACCCCGGAACCGGGTGGGCTGAACTCGAGGGAGATCCTCGACACCGTCCGCCGAATCTCACGAGAGCTCAAGGTGCTCGGCGCCGACATCGTGGAGGTGGCACCCGCCTACGACGGGCCCGGCGAGCAGACCGCTTACCTCGCCAACCGCATTGTCCTCGAAGTGTTGAACGGCATGGCCGAACGAAAGATGGCGGGATGAGCGCGGCGGAGCTGTTCCCCCGTTCGCTCCGCTCCGGTGGGAGAGCCCGAGGCGGCTGACCCGAACGTGTTCGACTTACTGTCCGAAGCCTTCGAGCGGGTCCGGTCCGGGGTGTCTGCTGCTGCCTCCGGTCCATTCCGCCATGCGGAGTACCCGATGGCGAGGAGTTTCGAGTACATGGGTGACCCCGGACTCCACGGGCCCGGGTCGGCCTCGTGGCGGGTGATCGGCGACGTCGCTACGTTCGTCGGCGGTATCAGAGGCCTTCTCATCCAAGCCGCCCATCCCGAAGTGGTAGCCGGGGTCGGTGATCACTCTCGATATCGCGACGACCCGCTAGGGCGACTCTCGCGCACATCGGCTTACGTGACGGCAACTACTTTCGGAGCCATCCCGGAAGTTGAACAAGCCGTGGAGACTGTCAGGCGAATCCATAAGCGGGTCAAAGGAGTCTCCGAACGAGGGGTGGCCTACGATGCATCGGACCCCGGGTTCTCGGCCTGGGTCCACAATGCCCTCACCGAATCCTTCCTGGTTGCCCATCAGGTCTACGGAGAACATCCACTGACTGCTTCCGATTGTGACCTCTTCGTCCGGGAGCAAACCAGGGTCGGCGCCCTTCTCCATTCAGACCCGATGCCCGAGTCCGCGGCGGAGCTACATCGATGGATCGCCGAGCACCCGGAGCTCGCACCGTCCAACCCAATGCGTGACGCAGTCGATTTCTTGAAGGACCCTCCCCTGGACCGCGCCATCAAGCCTGCCTATCAGGTCTTGCACATGGCTGCCGCCGCCACCATCCCGATCCGGCTGAGGAACATCCTCGGGATTGCTTCACTCCCGTTCGCCATCCCGGCAGGTAAAGCAGCCGTCAGCGCGCTGCGCTGGGCGCTGAGCTACTCCCCGTCATGGGAGGTTGCCCTGATCCGCTCCGGCGCGCCGGTCCCGCCCGGGCGGTTCCGCCAGCCTCTGGCCATCGAACCTCCACGCTGATCCAATTACTCCGTGCCAGACCGGCTTGGGCTTAACCTTCAACCGATGCCCGTGTTCGTCGATCTTTTCCTCATATTTTTCCTCAGGTTGCTCGACGTTGGCATGGCAACTGTTCGCATCGTCCTTCTCGGCAAAGGGCGGAAGGGCACTGCAACGATCCTCGGGTTTGTCGAGGCCCTGATCTGGGTGGTCGCGGTGATCCGGGTTCTCGATGGTCTCGACGACCCGCTCCGTACGATCGCGTTCGCAGCAGGTTTCGCGGGCGGAACTTATCTGGGCGCCATGGTCGAGGAGTGGATGGCCCTGGGTCAGGCCATGGTCCGCATCATCGCACCTGTCAGATCGGAATCCGTGGCGCCGGCGCTCCGGGAACAGGGGTTCGGAGCAACGGTCATCAACGGCGACGGGATGGAGGGCGAGGTCAGGATCACATTCTGCGTCGTGCCGAGAAAGCGCGTCCTCGAAATGACCCGACTGATCATCAGGATCAATCCGGAGGCTTTCGTCACCGTGGACTCGACCACGTCCGTCGACCTCTTCCACCGTCAGGAACGGACAGTCCGCAAATAGTCAGTCGGCTTCCCAGACGATGAGCGTGGCCCAACCGTCGTCCGCTTCATCTTCGATGTAGTTCTCGAGGAGACCCCGAACCTCGAAACCGTTGTCGAGTTGGAAAGTCAATGTGGGGTCACGGATCTCACCGGCGACCACCGCCCTCACATATTCGTGAATCGTCATCTCCGCTTTGTGTGCGTAGAACCCGGGCAATGAACCGCCGGCGATGATCCCCCGCTTTCCATGACGCCTGACGATGTCCTTGCGGGCCTCGTAGAGCATCCTGCCGATTCCTTTCCCCCGGTGCCCGGGCAGCACAGTGATATCGGTGCCGTAATACCACTCCCCATCAGGATCGTGATTGCCGCACTGATGCTCCCCCGTGATCTCAGCGATCGTGTGCTGGGGATTGTCGAAGTCGAAGTCGATGAATATCCCCGCGCCCATGCCTACCGGCACCTCACCGTCGAAAGCGACGAAATAGCCTTCCGGAAACACCCGGGCGTAGGCCCGAATATCGTCCTCGCCGAGCAGGTCATCAGGATTCGCCATGGGAAAACAGGCAAGCTCGATCGCGGCGAGGGCAGGTGCCATCGACTCCTCGAGATTCACCAGCCTCATCTCTCCCGGAGGCTCAATCAAATGTGAAATGCTCCCAGGGATAGAATCCGGGTTGGCCCCACACTGCCTGTAGCGATCGGGCGGCGGGCCTCATCACCACAGCGCCGCATGTTGCGACGTCGTGGGGGGTCGGGGCTCCACGGTTGATCTCAGCATCGGCAAAGAAGGCTTCGAGATCGGAGGCGAGGGCCGAGCCCTGATCCAGCCTGCGGTCGGAGTTCTCCTCGCTGAGCGGATTGCGCACCCCCTCCTCGGCTTTCGTCTCCGGGGCGAGGCAATGATTTGTATGCACAAAAGCCCCTGACTCGACCCGGGTCACCCGGTTACTGCCCGGCATGGCCTCGATATTGCATCCAGTGCCGTCGGGTCCCATGAGCATGAAGTTGTGTCCCCCGGCCAACTTGGCGTCGAGCACGACCTTCACCGCGTCGTCGAGGTCGGTGGTCTCGAGGACTCTGCGAACCACAAACGGCCAGGTGACCCCGGGCCTGCCGATAGAGGTGAGGTTGTTGATGCCGACGGCGATCCCGGCCTCATTCATCCCGATCTGGCCGAGACATCCTGCTGTTGTCTGCACCATGGCGCGCTGTCTGTCGTCGGGCCGAATGTCGAGCAAGTACACGTACTCACCCGCGGAGGCATGCATGTCCCAGGTCTGGGCGACCAGGCCGTTGTCAGCGTCGACCAGGCCGGTGCAATCGTCTTCCTCGATGCCCATCTCTCCTACGGCCCGCACCAGGTCGATCAGATCGGTGAACCCACCGACCACCACCGCTTCGGCAGGGGAGATCCCGGCGCTGGCGGCCATCGACAACATCTCGGTGTAGAGCGGCTCGGAGAACCTGGCGTGTTCCTCGAGCGTCTCAGCGGCCATGTGCAGAATCCTGTCCGGGTCTTCGGCGCGACCCGCCCAGTACGGGTCCCCCGCAAGTTGCAGACGATCGGCCAGGTACGACCTGATGTGCTCGCCAAGCCGCAGCCCGTGGGTCGCTCCCATAGCCTCGGCCGACCCCGCGAGTGCAAGGTTTCTCAGTGATCCTCCGTACATCGGTAACACGATACCGGGAACCACGAGCATGCATCGGCGCGTCCAAGCCTCAACCCGGCGAAAGCTGAGAAGGAGATGGATATGAGACGAGTGATCGTCGCAATTGGGATTATGGGGCTCGTGTTGACCGCATGTGGCGGGGAGGACGTGGCAGAGACATTCTCGGAGATCGGAAGCGGTCTCAATGGCGGAGAAGCTCCCGCGTTCTACGACGGCGAAACAGTGGACACGGCTGACACCGATGAAGCCAGATCGATTTCGGGCGAGAAATTGATCTTCGACATCGCAGTGACCGCCGATCGCAAAGTGATTCGCAATGTCACGCTGCAACTTGCCGCCGATGACACCAGGGCGACCTACGAGGCAATCGCCGCCATTGCCGAGCAAAACGGCGGTTTCGTCGCTGCGGCCGAAGTCAGCCCGAGCGGAGACGGGGAACAGCCCTACGTGACAGTCACCGTTCGAGTTCCAACGTCGAACATGAGCGCTGCCCTGGCGGAGTTCAGGGATGCCGCAGAGGAGGTCCTCTCTGAGTCGCAGGGCGCCGAAGACGTCACCGAGAACTTCATCGACCTGGAGGCGCAACTGGCCAATCTGACCCTCCTCGAGACCGAACTGAGATCTCTACTCGAAGAAGTGCGGGCCCAGGACGACGCGGATCCCGACAAGTTGCTCCGCGTCTTCACCGAGATCTCCAACACCAGGTCCCGCATCGAACAGATCCAGGGACAGCTGAACTACCTGAACGACGCGGTCGACCTGGCAACGGTGAGCATGACCATCGAACCAACACCGGCTGCGGTGCCGATCGTCGAAGCGGAATGGGCTCCGGTCGACACCGTGCGAGATGCCAGCAGAGACCTGGTCTCCGGATTGCAGGGCCTGCTGGACAACGCGATCACGTTCGTGATCGCGATCCTGCCACTGCTTCTGATCGTTCTCGGCCTGCCGGCGCTGGCCCTCTACGCCCTATACCGGTTGTGGAGGTCGCGCCACAGACCGCCCACGGCGTCCGGGCCCCCCGCCCCGCTGGCCAGCGAATAGCGAACGGAAGTGGGGGCGGTGGAATCCACCGCCCCCACTAACCGTGATTAGCTACGTGCTTGCTGGTAGTAGTCGTTGAAGTTGATCTCGAAGTCACCGGTATCGGTGATGATCTCCAACTTCTCCTGCAACTCGTCGGACGGGTAGATCGTGTCGTCCGAGAGAACATCCTCGACGATGAACTCCTCCGCTGCTGCGTTCGGGCTGGCGTAGTAGTTCCAGTTGGTCAGGGCCGCACCATTTTCGGCATCGAGCAGGTAGTTGATGAAGGTGTGGGCCGTGCATGGATTCTCGGCGACCGCGGGCACCGCCATATTGTCGATCCATACCGTTCCACCCTCTTCAGGGATGACATATGCCCAGTTGTCCGGGTCGTCGGTGTCTGCGAAAGCAGCGAAGAAGTTACCCGAATAGCCGTGGGAGACCGCCACCTCACCATTGATCAGGTTCTCGTCGTACTGGTCGGTGTCGAAGGC
>JBBDHT010000092.1:39466-55973 GCA_040880765.1 Acidimicrobiia bacterium
TGCAGCCCGAGGGACAGGGCGACCAGAAGCATCGAGGCAAGAAGCATCACGGTGCTTACCGCATTGATCAGCGGTGTCACGCCACGGCGTACGAGTCCGAAAACGTATACCGGGAGAGTGGTCGAGCCCTGGCCGGAGACGAACTGGGTGACAACCACATCATCGAGAGAAAGTGTTAGAGCGAGCAACGCCCCACCGGCGACACCCGGGGCTATGAGCGGCAGGGTGACCCTGCGGAACGTCGCCCAGCGCGACGCGTACAGGTCGGAGGCCGCTTCCTCGAGCGAGTTGTCGAACTGGGCCAGGCGAGCCCTGACCACAATGGCCACGAAGGAGATGTTGAATGCGATGTGTGCCAGGGTGATCGTCCCCAGGCCGGTCCGGAACGAAACACCGAAGACACTTTCGATAACACCGATCGCCTGGAAGAAGAAGATGAGGAGCATTACTCCCATGGTCACGTCGGGGATGATGATCGGCATGTACGCGATCCCGTCGAGGGTGCCGCGACCCCGGAAGCGATACCGCTCGAGGGCGATGGCGAGCATCGTGCCGACGATGGTGGCGACGATGGTCGATACAAACGCGACGATAAGCGAGTTCCTCAATGCTCCAAGGATGCGATCGTCTTCCAGCATCGCCCGGTACCAGCGGAATGAGGGCTCGGTCCAAATCGACACGTTGTCGTTGTCGTTGAAGCTGAAAACGATGAGCAGCGCAATCGGGGCGTAGAAGAAGGCATAGACCACCCAGGCATTCACGGCGAGCAATCTGTCAATCGGAGCGCGCCGGCGTTTTTCGCTCATACGTTCCTCGCCCCGGAGCGGAAGTAGATGAGTGTGGCGATGAGCATCAGCGCCATCAGGGCTATCGACAGGGCCGAACCGAAAGGCCAATTTCTCGCGCTGAGAAACTGGCCGACGATGTAGTCACCCATGAGGGTGGTCCTCGCCCCGCCGAGGATGGCAGGAGTGACATAGGCACCCAGCGACGGGATGAACACCAGGATCGAACCGGCGACCACGCCAGGCATCGACAGCGGGAGGGTGACCTTGCGGAATGCTGTCGAACCCGAGGCGTACAGATCGCGGGCGGCGTCGACCAGGTTCCAGTCGAGCCTTTCAATTGCCGCATACAAGGGCAAGACCATGAACGGCATGAACCCGTAGACCATCCCGATCAGGACCGCGGTGTTCGTGAAAAGCAAACGGATCGGCTCGCCCCCAAATGCCTGGCTGATCTGGCTGACGACACCGTCGGAGCCGAGGATGAACCGCCAGGCATAGGTTCTGACCAGGAAGTTGGACCAGAACGGGATCATCACCAGGACGAGAAGTATGTTCCGGAGCGTCGGTCCCCTGGTGGCAATGTAATAAGCGAAGGGGTAACAGACGACGAGACAGATCACGGTGGTCGACAAGGCCAGCACCAGTGAGCGGAGGAAGATCCGCCCCACCTCGGTGGAGAACAATCGCGCGTAGGAGTCGAGGTTCCAGTCTTCCAACACGGTTAGACCCGTCGACGACCTGCTCGCAAACGAGTACACCAGAACCAACAGAAGCGGCACCACGAAGAAGATGACCAGGTATAGATACGCCGGAAGGGCGATCCGCAGGCCTCTCCGCGCCTTGGCCCTCTCGGCAGCGGCCTCGATCTCCGGAGTCGCCTGGGCTGTCATCAGTCGGAAACGAGAGTGGCGGCTTCGGGGTGCCAGACGACAAGCGCCTCTTCGCCAATCTCGTATCTCTCGACTGAGGGGCGGTTCTCCTCTTTGACGTCAATTGTGACACCAGCACCGCCTTCTACTCCGTAGTAGTAGACGTCACCGTGGTACATCCGTCGCACCACGCTCACCTTCATCCGGTTGTGGCCATCGGGAATCGGCTCGTCGAGGTCGTACAGGGACAGCCTCTCCGGCCTAATCGTCAGTGTTGGGGCCGACTCGCCAACCCCTTCGGTGCTGGTCGGGAACTCTTGCCCGTTCGACATCCTGACCCTTCCGGGAGCAGGCACTGTGACCGGAATCAGGTTGATCTCACCAATGAAGTCAGCGACGAAGCGCGAGGTGGGGCGCTCATAGATGTCCTCCGACCGGCCCACCTGGAGCAGATTCCCTTCGCTCATCACGCCGATCCGATCCGACATGGTTAGCGCTTCCTCCTGGTCGTGGGTGACGTAGATGAAGGTGATGCCGACCCTCGTCTGGAGCTCTTTCAGCTCCACTTGCATTGCCTGGCGTAGCTTGAGGTCGAGCGCTCCGAGCGGTTCGTCGAGCAACAACACCTCGGGCTCGTTGACCAGGGCACGGGCCAACGCCACTCTCTGCTGCATACCCCCGGACAGCTGACTGGGTTTGGCATCGGCGCGTTGGCCCAGCTGCACCTGGTCCAGGACGCGCTTCACCTTGCCGGCGATCTCGTTCTTCGGGACTTTCCTCATCTCCAGTCCGAATGCAACGTTCTCAGCGACGGTCATGTGCGGGAACAACGCGTAGGACTGGAAGACGGTGTTCACCGGGCGTTCGTTGGGTGGCCTCAAGCCCATTTCCTCGCCGTGGATGCGCAACGAGCCCGAGGTCGGATACTCGAACCCGGCGATCATCCGCAGGGTGGTGGTTTTGCCGCAACCCGAAGGTCCGAGAAGCGAGAAGAACTCTCCGTCCTCCACAACGAGGTCGATGCCATCGACGGCGACGACATCACCGAACAACTTTGACACTCCGACCAGCTCAACCGCCGGTAGGGCCATTGCCTGCCTCCTGACGCAGAAACTTGTGCCTACCTGACCTGCAGACACACGCGTGAGCGGCGAGCATACCGGCAGAAAGCGCAACCGGCGGCACAGGAGGAGTCCAATCACCGCTACCCTCCGCGTGATGTCTGCTTACTGGCACCCCTTCGCCGAGATGGCCAAGGTCAAGGACAGCCCATTCATCGTCGATCGCGGCGAAGGCGTCTACGTCTTCGACGAAGACGGGAAGCGCTACCTCGACGCCGCTGCCTCGCTGTGGTACATGAATGTCGGCTACGGCCGGGACGAGATTGTCGACGCGATGACCGAGCAAGCGAGGAAACTCCCCGCCTTCCATACCTTCATCGATTACGGGACCCGCCCGCCGATCGACCTCGCCGAACGCATTGCAGCCGTGTCGCCCGACCCCGACTCAAAGGTCTTCTTCGGATCGGGAGGGTCCGACGCGATCGACACGGCCGCCAAAATGGCTCGCCGCTACTTCTCGGCGGTAGGCGAGCCCGAGCGCACTGTCTTCATCGCCCGGGAATGGGCCTATCACGGGATGCACACCTACGGGACGTCGCTCGGGGGCATGGAGCCGAACCGGCTCGGCTACGGGGGCGATCTGGTCAGCGACGTGATCATGGTGCCCCACGACGACGCCGACGCGGTGGACAAGGCCATCGAGCACGCCGGCCCGGAGCGGGTTGCCGGGATCTTCGTGGAAGCGGTCATCGGTGCGGGAGGAATCCGGCCGGTGCCGTCCGACTATCTCCGCCAGATCCGGGAATCGGTCCGCAACGCCGGAGGGCTCTATATCTCCGACGAAGTGATAACCGGTTTCGGGAGGGTTGGTGACTGGTTCGCGGCAAATCTGTACGACCTCGAGCCCGATCTGATCACCTTCGCCAAGGGAGTCACCTGCGGTTACGCCCCTCTCGGTGGCGTCATCGCCAGCCCGAGAATTGCCGAGCCCTTCTTCACCGAGCCCGGGCTCATCTTTCGGCACGGCTACACCTACTCGGGCCACGCCGTCGCCTGTGTTGCCGGTCTCAAGGTGATGGAGATCATCGAACGCGAGGGCCTGCTCGAACGGGCTGCCGCCCTGGAAGGCGAGATCTACGACGCTTTGCTGCCGCTGGAAGAGTTCGACGTGGTCGACCATGTCAGACGCGGCGTGGGTGCCCTGGCTGCCGTACAGCTCAAAGTCGGCGACGACGAGACCCTCCCGGCGCGGGCCGCTACAGCCTGTCGTGAGGCTGGAGTCCTCAGCCGGGCAGTCGGCGGTGGTGGCCTCCAGGTGTCACCGCCACTGACGATGACCGCAAGCGAAGTGGCGGAGATGGCAGACCTGTTCCAAAAGGGCCTCAAGACACTGTGATCCATCGACCCTTCTGGGTTGACGACCATCCACGTCCTGCCGGCCTCGGAGAATCCACTCTCCCGGCCGAAGTCGACTACCTGGTAGTCGGGTCGGGGCTCACCGGGCTCTCAGCCGGCCATCGCATCGCGGGGAGCGGCAAGTCGGTGGCAGTGGTCGACAGCGGGGAGATCGCCGGCGGCGCTTCGGCGATCAACGGAGGCATGGTCTCTCCCGACGTCAAGGCAGGCATGCGCTCCGTCGAACAGTCCCATGGCCGCCAGCTCGCCGACGAGATCTGGCAGGCCACGGTGCGGTCGATCGAAATCGTCGAAGAATTGTGCGAGAGACTCGGCATCGACGCCATGGTCAATCGGAGCGGGATGGCAGCACTCGGACTCGACCAGCGGGACCACAAGAGATTCGAGGCGACCGCAACCTGGTATCGGGAGCGCTACGGGGTGGAGTGGGAAGTGCTGGGCCCGAACCGGGTCGGTGAGATCGCCGGCTCCGACTCCTTCACCTCGGCCATGTTCGAACCGGAAGGGTACGGGATCCACCCGGCGCGGTTCTCGTTCGGCCTGGCGCGGGCACTTGCAGATATGGGCGGAACGCTGGTGGCCGACTGCGCGGTGGACACCGTGGAACAATCCGGCGCCGGGTTCGAGGTGACCACTTCGAAGGGGACGATTCGGGCCGGTGGGGTGATAGTGGCCACCAACGGGTACACCACACGCCGCCCGTTGCCCGAGCTTCGCAACCGGGTGGTCCCGATCGGCTCCTACATCATCGTCACCGAACCGCTGGATGCCGACCTGGCGAAGTCGGTGTTCCCCGCCAACGCCATGACCTACACCAAGCGACGGCTGCTCAACTACATGCGGCGGACTCCCGACCACCGGATCCTGATCGGTGGCCGACGCAACCTGAAGACCGACCTCCCCCTCGAGGACAGCGCCGCCGACCTCCGTTCGAGTCTTATCCGCTACTTCCCACAACTGACCGATGCCACGATCACTCATGTCTGGGGCGGGAAACTGGGGGTGCCCTTCGACCTCACCCCCCACATCGGCCAGATCGACGGGGTCTGGTACGCCATGGGTTACGCCGGCCACGGTGTCGGCCTCTCCACCCTCCTCGGCCACGACCTCGCCGGGATGCTCCTTGGCGAAGACCCGACCAGCCCGTTCGCGAAGATCCCCCACAACGGCCGCTTCTACTACCGGGGCCACCCCTGGTTCCTCAACCCGGCATCACTCCTCTACCGGACGCTGGACAAGGTGGGGATGTAAGTCTGTTCAACCGTTCTGTGAGTGTTGAGGTACACACTGTGTCACGAAACCCTCACAGAACGGTGTTTCGGAGCTCGACCGCTCGGGCAATCCTTCGTAGTGAGCGGCGGGTCGCATCGCTAGGATCGCATTCATGACATTTCCACAAGCAAGTGCGTATCCGGAGCAGAGCCAGGCAACGACCATTCTCGTGTTGGGGATCCTCGGCCTGATCTGCTGTGTCCCCTTCGGCATCGCCGCCTGGGTGATGGGCAACAGAGAACTCGAGGCGATCGATTCCGGGCGGAGGAACCCCGAGAACCGGGGCTCGGCCAATGCGGGCAGGATCATGGGGATCGTGTCCGTCGCGCTATGGGTCATCGGAGCTGTGGCCTTCATCCTGCTGCTCGTGGCCGGCGTCTCCTTCAGCGCACTCGAGAGCTTGTAGGAACTCATGCTTTCGGTTTGGCGCAACCGACTGCTGCTGGTCGCTCCGTTGCTCGCGGCTTCTTTCCTCGCGATTGCGCCGACCGCCGATGACGGGCCGACGTTCTGCCCGTTCGCCCTGATGACCGGGACCGCATGCCCCGGGTGCGGGATGACCAGGGCTGCGGGATACCTGATCCGTGGAGACCTTTCATCAGCCCTGAGGTATCACCCACTGGTGATCCTGGTCGCAGTCCAGGCCCTGGCCGGATGGGGTTGGTGGATGTTGCGCCGTTCCGACACGGTGAAACCCGTCTCGACACGGATCACCAACGCCATCCTGATCGGAACCGGCATCAGCCTCGTCGTGGTCTGGGTGCTCAGACTCTGGACGGGCTCGCTGCCGCCGGTTTAGCGGCTCGTTTCAATCCTCCACTATTCAGGCGACGGGCCATTGGAAGTGCGAACCAACCAGAAGAAGAAGGCCCCGAATGCGGCGACCACCCCAATCGAGGCCGGGATCAGCCACTTCGAGTCGGCTAGCTGAGCGAGACTCTCCGACAACGGGGCGCGGCCCCCACCGGGGTCGAGCACCCAGCTTCCCAGCTTTAACAACAGCGCAAATGTCAGAGCGCCAACCGCGAAGCGGGTCAGCAGGGTCCGCATCGCCCTCACCCGACTTGCCGCTACCAACACATAGACCACCCCAAAGACCACCTGGGCGATCAGCGCGAGCAGAGAAGCGACGCCGAGACGCCCCGCTACAGGGGAACCGGGACCCACTATCGGGCCCTCTCCCTCCTCACGGATCACAAGTGGATCGAGCCCGGCGACGATTGCTCCGACCTGGGCCTCCGAAGCAGGTACCCCCTGGGACGCCAGCGAGGCCGAGACCGCCGGAACGGTTGGGGCAAAGATCGAAGCCATGTCGACTACGGACTCCTCAGGCCCGGGGTCGGATGCAGCATCGACGACTGCGCCGACCAGGTTCGCCAGCGCATCCTTGACCTCCGGCGTGAAAAGAGAAAGCGTGGCGGCGTCATCGGCCGCGGGCCGGGGCACACCTGATTCGACCAGCTGGTCGGTCATCCAATCAGAGAAGCGGCCAGTCACCTCCTCGCTCTCGCTGAGCGGAAGGAGATTGTCGCTCAATTCGTCGGTATCGATCACGACGGCACGTCCCCAAAAGGAGAGCAGCAAGACCGTGGTGGCCAGCCCGAACGCCCACGCCGACAGCGAACTGAGAAAGCGGACCAGGCCCGGTTTCAATTCTTGATTACCAACGCCGGATTGGTGCGGATTCGGGGACGCTTCTCGATCACAGCCTCGGCCAGGCGGGCGAAGGACTCCTCGGCTTCGGAGCCTGCTGCGGCCACCACCACCGGCTCGCCCACATCGGCACCCCTGCCCATATCCGGGAGGAGCGGGACTTTCGCCATGAGGTCGACGCCGAGTTCGGCGGCGAGGGCCTCGCCGCCTCCGGACCCGAACAACTCGTAGCGTTTCCCGTCCTCCCCCGTGAACCACGACATGTTCTCCACCACCCCGATCACCTGCTGGTCGACCTCCTCGGCCATCAAGGCGGCGCGACGGGCGACCCGCTGCGCGGTGGGCTGGGGTGTCGTCACCAGAATCACCTGAGCCCGGGGCAGGAATTGCGACATCGAGATCGCGATATCGCCGGTACCAGGCGGCATGTCGACGATCAGGAAGTCGGGGTTGTCCCAGAAGACGTCCTTGAGAAACTGCTCTATGGCCTTGTGCAACATCGGGCCCCGCCAGATAACTGCCTTGTCGTCACCGACGAAGTAGTCCATCGACATCACCTTCACCCCGTGGGCAACCGGGGGGACGATCTTTTCGCCCATCATCAGGGGCGGTTCGGCGACACCGAGCATCCTGGGGATGGAGAAACCCCAGATGTCACCGTCGATGATCCCTACTTTCTTCCCAGTGCGGTGGAGGGCGATCGCCAGATTGGAGCTCACCGAAGACTTGCCGACGCCACCTTTGCCCGAGGAGATGGCAATCACGCGCGTCGCCGACCCGGGCTCGCCGATCCCGGGACCGTTGTCGGCGATGAGACGGGCCATGAGTTGGGCGGCGTCATCATCGGTCATGAGCTCCACTTCGATGTCCGCCCCGCGGCCGTACGGGCGTAATGCCTCGGTCAGGGCGCCGTCGAGCCCGTGGTCACTGGTCGGCAGAAGCAACTCGACTTTGATCTTGCCGGTGAGCGTCTTGTCCACTGACTTCACCTGACCGAGTTCGCCGAGAGTTCGGCCCACGAGGAGGGGTGATTCGAGCTCCGCCACCGCGTTGTAGATCTCGGTGTTCGCAGACGATCCGTTATCAGGACCCATCAATTTCCCCTATGACGACAGTGGTTAGAAGCCTGTCGAAACTATAGTTTTGATCAGTTGGTACCCCTCATGGACAATAAAACCTTTGAAAACAGGATCTCTGATCTCACCTCGGCCCTCGGCGACCCGACCCGTCGCGCCATCTATATCGCCGTGCGGGAGTCTGCTGAGCCCCTGACAACGTCGACCATCGCCAGCGTCTTCGAAATCCACCCCAACGTTGCCCGCCATCACCTCGACCGCCTCACCGACGACGGTTACTTGCAAGTCAGCACCATGAAAGGCAAGGGAGGGCCGGGTGTGGGAAGGCCCGCCAAAGCCTACGAGGCGACCTCGAAGGAGGTCTCAGTCCACTTCGCCCCACAACGTTCCGAAATGCTGGTCGAGCTGCTGATGAAGGTGCTTGAAAAGGTGTCCAAGGACAACCTCTCCGGTATCGCCGAAGAGGTGGGGCGCCAGTATGGCAAAGAACTGGCGTCGGAGATCGGTGTGCAGGACGAGAACGGGTATGACGCAGCCGTCCAGTCAGTGGCGAAGGCAATGACCGGGCTCGGTTTCGCCATGGACCCGGACATCTCCGGCCAGCGTCTGCTCACATCGCACTGCCCGTTCGGAGAGGCTGCCACCAACCACCCCGAGGTGGTCTGCTCCCTCGACCGCGGCATCGTCTCCGGGCTTTTCGGGGAGCTGTCAGTGCCCTGCACTCCGGTTTTGATCCCTCACTCCCGTCCCGACGACGATTGCATCACCCGCGTTCCGGTCACGCTCAGCAGCCACAACTGAAACTCTCGGCCGAGGGCTTTTCAAATCCGCAAGATGCGACGTTCTTCGTACTCAGGGCGGGATAGGTTGGATACAGGCGTCCGTTAACCTCGAAGACACAAGAGTCTTGACACAACGCCGAAAGGTCCAACCATGAAAAGCGATCCGTTCGGATCCCGCACTTCCCTGGACACAGCATTGGGAAGCCGGGAAATCGTCCGTCTCGACACAATCGACGGCACCGAGATGCTTCCGTATTCGATCAAAGTCCTCCTCGAGTCCGCACTGCGCAACATCGACGGGATCTCCATCACCGAAGCCGACGTGCGACGCATCGCTGAGTACGACGCCACCGCCGTCGGTGAGGAGGAGATTCCCTTCATCCCCGGCCGTGTTGTGCTTCAGGACTTCACCGGGGTACCCGCCGTGGTCGATCTCGCCGCGATGCGCGCCGCCATCGTAAGGATGACCGGCGACGACGGTTCAGCCCAGAAGGTAAACCCGCTGATCCCCGCCGACCTGGTAGTCGACCATTCGGTCCAGGTCGACGCCTTCGCGAGCTCCGACGCTCTGATGATCAACTCCGCGAAGGAGTTCGACCGCAATCAGGAACGCTACGAGTTCCTCAAATGGGGGCAGTCGGCGTTTTCCAACTTCAGGGTGGTTCCGCCTGCCACCGGGATCGTGCACCAGGTAAACCTGGAGTACCTGGCCAAAGTGGTCTGGGACAACGGTATCGAGCTCTACCCCGACAGCCTGGTCGGGACCGACAGCCATACCACGATGATCAACGGTCTCGGCGTGGTTGGATGGGGTGTCGGCGGCATCGAAGCTGAGGCCGCCATGGTCGGCCAGCCCATCTACATGCTCCTCCCGGAGGTAGTCGGTTTCGAACTAACCGGCAAGCTCCCGGAAGGCGCGACCGCTACCGACCTGGTGCTCCGGGTTACCGAGATTCTCCGCTCACATGGTGTGGTCAGCAAGTTCGTCGAATTCCACGGCTCCGGCCTCGCCGAGATGCCGTTGGCCAATCGGGCGACGATCGCCAACATGGCACCTGAGTACGGGGCCACCGTCGGCTACTTCCCGGTGGACGAGCAGACCCTCAAGTACATGCGTCTCACGGGACGCGACGACAAGCTGATCGACGCTGTCGAGCAGTACTACAAGGAGCAGGGAATGTGGCGCGAGGACTCGCGAGAGATCGTCTACTCGTCGAAACTGCACCTCGACATGTCAACGGTCGAGCCTTCGCTCGCCGGCCCCAAGCGTCCCCAGGACCGCATCGACCTCTCCGGGATGAAGCAGCAATGGGAACAGGACCTCACCAACGTGTTCGACAAGTCGAGCGGTGCGGTGGCGGGGACCACATCGGAGTGGGTCGATGAAGGCGGGTCCCCGACCAACGGGCCCGAAATGCAATCCAACGTCAAAGTTGTCTACGACGGCGAGACCTTCACCCTCACCGACGGGGACGTCGTCATCGCTGCGATCACCTCCTGTACCAACACGTCGAACCCCGACGTCATGGTGGGTGCCGGCCTCGTCGCGCGCAAGGCGCGCCAACTGGGTCTCAACCGGAAACCGTGGGTGAAGACCTCCCTGGCCCCCGGTTCGAAGGTGGTCACCGAGTACCTCACCAAGTCGGGCCTCCTCGAGGACCTCGAAGGTCTCGGATTCCACGTCGTCGGATACGGATGCACCACCTGCATCGGCAACTCCGGGCCGCTCCCCGAACCCGTCTCTGAGGCGATCAACCAGAACGACCTCGTCGCGGCATCGGTCCTTTCGGGCAACCGGAATTTCGAGGGGAGGATCTCTCCGGATGTCCGGGCCAACTATCTGGCCTCCCCGCCACTGGTGGTCGCCTACGCCCTTGCGGGGACCGTCGATTGGGACCCCTTGACCGAGCCGATTGGGACCGACCGAAATGGAAACGACGTCATGCTGAGCGACATCTGGCCGACACAGCACGAGATCGCCTCGATAGTCGGCGAGAACGTGCTCCAATCGCAGTTCACCGAGAAATACGCCGACGTGTTCACCGGCGCCGACGAATGGAGAGCGATCACAACCGCCGAGTCGGACCTCTACCCGTGGAACCCTGCGAGCACATACGTCCAGGAACCTCCGTTCTTCACCACCCTCACCCCTGAGGTGACTCCACTCGGCCCGATCACGGGTGCCAGGGTGCTCGTCAAACTCGGCGACTCGGTGACAACCGATCACATCAGCCCGGCCGGATCGATCGCGGTCGACTCCCCGGCGGGTAAGTATCTGATCGAGAACGGGGTGCAACCGGCGATGTTCAACTCGTACGGGTCGCGCCGGGGCAATGACCGGGTGATGACCCGGGGCACCTTCGCCAACATCCGGGTGCGCAACCAACTCGCCCCCAATACCGAAGGCGGATGGACCACCGATTTCACCGACGGCAAGGTCAAGAGCATCTACGAGGCTGCGATGAACTATCAGGCGGCCGGCGTTCCTCTGATCGTCCTCGCCGGGATCGATTATGGCATGGGCTCGTCACGGGACTGGGCCGCCAAGGGCACCTTCCTGCTCGGCGTGAAAGCAGTGATCACGAAGTCTTTCGAGAGGATCCACCGCTCCAACCTGGTGATGATGGGTGTGCTCCCCCTGGTCTTCGCGGACGGCGAGGATGTCGCGAGCCTCGGTCTCGACGGCACCGAGACCTACGACATCGGACTCATCGACGACCTCCAACCGAGGCATACGGTGCCGGTGACCGCAACCCACCCCGACGGCAAAGTCACCGAATTCACCACGACGGCACGGGTCGACACCCCGATTGAGGTCGAATACCTGCGCAACGGTGGCATCCTGCACTATGTCCTCAGACAGATGGAAAGAGTCTGACGAAGGTGCCGACCCGCTGCAGGTTCGCTCCCTGCGCCTCACAGGTGTCTTCGTTGCGGTAGTTCTGGCCGGCCTGGTCGGCGCGTGGATCTTCAACACCGAGGATCCGGACACAGCAACCGTCGGGCACTCCGCCCCGGATTTCGAAGTGGAGAACATTGTCAGAGGCGAACCTATTGCCCTCCGCGACCTCCTCGCCGATGACGACCGGCCGATCGTGATCAACCTCATGGCATCGTGGTGCGGGCCATGCCGGGCGGAGATCCCCGAGCTGAGCGCCTTCTCCGACGCCAACCCCGGTGTCATCGTGCTCGGGGTGGCGGTTGAGGACAGATACGAAGACTTCAAACAGTTCGTCGCCGAGGTGCAGCCGACCTACACCGTAGGCTTCGACGAGGGCGACATGCGCGAGGTCTATCCGACCCTCGGGCTACCCGCCACTTTCTTCCTCGACTCCGACGGTGTGGTCGTCGATGTGTTCAACGGGATCCTCGACCAGGAGCTTCTCGAGGAAATGGTCGACGGGCTCAGCTGAGTTCGCCCAGCCTCTCCTCGAGAACTTGGACATATTCGAAGTTCGGCCCTGAGACGAGTTCGGCGGTGACGATCAATCGCTCCCGGGCCGAGAATTTGGGATGACAAGTGGTGAGCGTCAGCCATGCACCTTCGCGGGGATCAGCAACCCAGACATCGGTCGGCGCCACCACGAACCACTCCTCTCGAAGCTCGTAGGCGTGGGTGCCGATTGCAGTCTCGATCTCGATGCGATCGCCGGGGCGCAACTGGTCGACGTCGAAAAAGGGACGTCCGTAGGTGGTCCGGTGACCGGATATGACTGCATTTCCTGGTTGACCGGGCAATGCGGTGCCCGGCATGAGCCCTGGACCTTTCTGGAGCGTCTCGGGAGTCACTCCTCCGAATATGACTACCTCGAGGCCGATTCGCGGAATGCGAAGCACACCGAACTCGGTCCCCTCCGGGGGAAGGTCTTCGGGATGGAACTCAACGACGCTTTCTTCGGTATCAGGTGCCGACTCCACCGGCACTTCTTGCACCGGAGGCACGATCGTCCGAGCGAAGACCTCGTCGATGCCGTCGGCAGCCTCTGTCTGGATCGTCGAGTTGATCAGATCTGTTACGAACAGCTCATATCCGACGTAGCCGAACATGAAGAGGGCCGACCAGATGAGTGTCCAGCCGGTGATCTGAAGCTTGCGTTGCACACAGAGAGGCTAACGCTTGCCCAAAGTTGGGCTCAGTTACCGGTCCATTCGGGGTCGCGTTTGTTGAGAAACGCGTCGATTCCCTCCTCGGCGTCGGCAGTCAATGCCACTTCGGTGAGCCCGCCCTGGAGACGATCGAGTGCGATGTCGAACCCGGCGTCGTAGATGCCTGAGAACGAGTCCTTGCCGATGAGGAACGACGAGGGACTGGCTGCGAGCAAACTTTCGACCACCTCGTCGACCGCAGCGTCGAGATTGTCTGGAGTCACGACCCGTGACACAGCACCGATCCTCTGAGCTTCGTGAGCATCGATAACCCGGCCGGTGAGCATCAGCTCGAGAGCAGCCTTGCGAGGGACCGAGCGGGCCAGGACAGCCGAGATCATCATCGGCCAGAGCCCGACCCGTACCTCGGTGGTTCCCAACTTGGCCCCTTCGACACAGATTGTGATGTCGCAGGCGACCGCAAGCCCGAAACCGCCGGCCAGGGCATGGCCGTTGACCCGAGCCACGGTTGGCTTGCCGCCGCGATCCATGAGACGGAACAGATCGGCAAGCGCCCCTCTCTCCTGGTGCCGGCCCAGGGCGTCGTCGACAAATCCGCCTGAGAGATCCCCTCCAGCGCTGAATGCCTGGTCACCAGCACCCGTGTAAACGATGACTCTCACTTCGTCGTCGGCGACAGCCTGGCGGGTCGCATCGAGCAGACCCTGCATCGCCTCGGTCGACATCGGATTGCGTCGTTCCGGGTCGTCGATCGTGATCGTCGCCCGCCCGCCTCCGGACCGGTATTGGATCATTTCCGCGTTCTCCATTCTTTGCCTATCGGTCGGCCTCCAAGGCTATTACCGTCGAACACCATGCTATGGCTTGCGCTCGTCCTCTTTCTGGCTCTCGTCATCGCCGTCCTCCGCGGTGGCCGCCTGACCAACCTCGGGGATATCGAGCTGAGGTCATGGTGGCTGCTGATCGTCGGCTTCGGGCTCCAGGCCGCCACCAGGCTTCTCCCCCAGGAAGACTGGGCCGAAACGGCTGGCATCGTCATGGTGCTCGGCTCGTTCATGCTGCTGTTGGTACTGGTGATCGTCAACCGGGACCGCCCCGGGATGTGGCTTGCCGGATTCGGAGTGCTGATGAATTTCACGGTCATTTCCCTCAACGGGGGGATGCCGGTGCTCACCGAGGCAGTCGAAGTGGCCAGCGGGTTTGCCGTGTCCGACCCCGACATCGCCGGATCCTTCAAACATGTCGTTCTCGGCCCAAACACCATCCTTCCCGCCTTCGGTGATCTGATACCGCTCCGTCTCGCCGGCCACGGCCAGGTGATCAGTCTCGGAGATGTCTTTTTGGCAGTCGGACTGGGCAGGTTCCTCGAAAGTGAGTTGCGCAAGCCACGCCGCTATTTCAAGAAGGGTGCGTCGGCCGCCGCGGGATCAGCCCACTAGACCGGCCTCCGCTCCCCGGCCCCGAGTCCACAACCGTTTGCACAATGCAAAACGATGCGGATTCCGAACCCCTGTGCACTGTGCAAACCGGCCGATACCGACGCCGTGCAAGACGATGCGGTGGATTCCGCCACCCTGTGACCAGTGCAAGGAGGTGTGGGCGTGGGTTTAGCTCGCCCCGGAGAGGGCCGAGCCGGGATCGAGGACACCGCGGGTGGTGAGCAAACGACGCAGCGACGCCACGACCTGGGGGTCGTACTCGTAGGCGGTGCCGGCGTGGAGGTGCTCGAGGGCCTGAAGCGGAGTCCGTCCCTCCTGATAGATCTGCCAGTCGTAGGCAGCCGCGACTTTGATCACCCGGGACACAATTGAGATCTCCGGATCGATGTCCTCACCGGGACGGCGGAACGGCTCGTACTGGTTGCGGACGTCGCCGGCGACACGGTCGAGATAAGGCGCCTCGGCGATGATCTCAGCGCTCCAACGGGCGATGTCGTCGTCGGTGTAGCCCATCTTGAGAACCTGTGGCTCGTTGAGGCTCACCCGTCCGATGTCGTGCATCAACCCGGCGAATTCGATCTGTTCGACCTGGACCGGACCCAATCCCATCTCCTTGGCGATGGCCGCGGCGATCTCGGTGGTGCGGTCGGCGTGCCCATCGATTCCGAGGCCGGAGACCTCGGGGATCCGGGCGAGAGCCCGGATCGTCTGTTTGTAGGTGACCTTCGTCTCCTGAAACCTGGCGAAGGCGGTGTGAGCGAACGAATACGGGAGTAGAGCAATGGGGAGCGCCCACCAGACCAATGGCGCGTACAGTTCTCCGAACAGGGCGCCGGTCAGGGTGAGCCCGAGGAAGACGTTGAGATCGTGAAGCAAGGCGCGGGCGAGGTAAGTCCGGGAAAGTTCTCGCGGGCCCAGCACCAGGAGGGCACGCAAGCCGACCTCGACTGCCAACCAGGCCAGCACGGCGACACCGAAGGGAAGGAGGTCTTCCCAGCCACCGTCGAAATCTTCGAAGAACCCGACACGCATCGAGTAGTAGACGAAGGCATAGATGTAGTAGCCGGCGAGACGACGCACCAGCGTCGGTAACAGCTCGACATGGCTCTCGCCTCGAGCAAGTCGCAAAGCCCAGACCACGGAAAGGCCAACTCCGTAGACGACCACCACGCCGGCAAAGTCGACGCCTCCGAACCTGTCCACCAGGACGAGGGGAAGGGCGGCGGCCACGGCCAGGCCGGTGGTGAACCGGTTACCGGAGTTGCTGGTTGCTACGCCGATCAGCGACCCGATCACCAGAGCGGTGACACCGACGGTGAGAGCCAGCGGGGTGGACTTGGCCTCGGGTATGGCAAGCAAGGCAACGACGATTCCCGTGGCGGGAAACATCCAGGAGAGGACGGCGACGTTGCGGCTCTTCCACTCAGCCACGAAGGGTCAACTCCGGCTCTTCGGCCAGTCGCCGGGCCATCTCCTCGTCGTTGACATGCGGCGCTCCCCAGCGACGGCGTGTCTTGTTCAACGCCCGTTCGAACGCATCCACCACATCGGGGTGGAACTGTCCCCCGGAGTGGCGACGCAACTCCTCGAGTGCATATTGCTGGGAGAGGGCCATGCGATACGACCGTGCTGAGGTCATCGCGTCGAAGGAGTCAGCGACCGCCACGATGCAGGATTCGAGACTCGGGGTCTTGCCATCGACATGGCCGCTGCCGCCGTATCCGTTTCCGTCGAAATGGCTGTGGTGCCCGGAAGCGATCTCGACCATCGGCTGGAGAAAATCGACCTCGGCCAGGATTTCCTCGACGAGGTGGGCGTGGTCTTTCATCACCTCGTACTCGTCGTCTTCGAGACGCCCTCGCTTCCGGATCAGTTCGGTGGGGACTGCCAGCTTGCCCAGGTCATGAATCAGGGCGGCCCAGCGGATCTGCTCGAGTTGGGTGCCGGTGAACGAGAATTCCTCACCGATGAGCTGGGCGAAATAGGCGACACGTTCGGTGTGGCCCCTGGTGTACATGTCCTTCGCCTCCAGCGTTTTCACGAA